>JBFWSD010000151.1:0-9471 GCA_050248575.1 Gemmataceae bacterium | reverse complement strand
ACGAACCTGGCCGACGACTACGATGGCTTCAAGCCCTACAAGGTGGGCACGCCGTTCGCGAACGAGGCCATCGCCGCCACCAAGCTCTACATGCGTTTCAAGAACACGAGCGACAAGCCGGCCCAGCTGGTCGTCGCGCGCAGCGGGCACTTCCAGCCCCAGTACGGCGGGGCCACCGCGAAATATCCGGAGCAGCCCGTGGCCCCCGGGCAGTGGAGCGCGTGGTTCAACATCGGTCCTTTCTGCCGTCTGGTTCACGACGAAGGGCTGCGTGTCAGCCTGTCCGGCGCGAAGACCTTGGCTGTGCAAGTGGCCCGCGACGCGGCGGGCAAGGACCTGGTTGGCGACCTGACCATCGAATCGGGCGACACCCTGGTCATCCCCATCGACATCACCTGGAAGAAAGACGCCCGCGTGAAGACGTCGAAGCAGCTTGCCGGCGAGCTGGTCGCTCTGTCGAAGTCCTGGCGCAAGGCCAACGGGGGCAAGAAACCGCAAGAGATCCTCTGGTACGGCGCGTTCTCGGGCAACGAAGACTGGGTGAACGACCTGAAGGACGCGCTGGGCTACAACACCTTGCTGCCCGACAAATACGCGCACGCGCCGTGCGACGGGCTGCACGCTCACACGGGCAGCCCGCAGCAGATCCGCGCCTTCGCCGAGAAGTTGGCCGACAAGAAGAGCTTCCGCGTCCTGAGCTTCGGCGACGAGATCGGCCTGGGCCGCGTCAACTTCAAGGACCCGAAGGTGCAGGCCCGCTTCCGTGACTGGCTGAAGGCCAGGAAGGTCACGCAGGCCGAGCTGGGCGTCGATCCGGCGAGCGCCGTGCCCAGCTTCGACGGGGCCGCCCGGCTGGTGTGGTACTCGACGCTCTTCAATGAAGACGAACGCTTTGCTTCGTATCGTCAGATGACCGAGCTGGCGAAAGAGCTGATCGGCCCGCACGTGTTGACCGGGGCCAACTTCTCGCCCCATCACCTGGCGCTTTACTATGGCCCGGTCTATCAATGGGTCGACCTGTTCAAGCAGGGAGGCATGAGCCTCTTCTGGGCCGAGGACTATATCTTCAGCGTGCCGGAAGTGCCGCAGATCATCTCCTGGCAGTTCGCGCAGATGCGCTGTGGCGTGAAGTACAAGCAGCAGCCCATCCACTTCTATGTGATGCCGCATGCGCCCGGGCAAGAGCCGGGCTATCTGCGTCGCAATCTTCTTCTCAGCGTGGGGTACGGCGCCCGCCACATCAACAACTTCTGGGTGGGCCCGGAGGATCGCTTCACCGAGAACTACGTGGCCTGGGGCTATCCCGATAACTTCCGCGCTCTGAGTGAAGCGATCTTTGATTCGGCCGAGGCGGAGTCGTTGCAAGTGGGAGGCAAAGTGCGTCCGGCCCGCGTGGCCGTCCTGCTCAGCAAGGCCACCGACTTCAACGAAGCGCGTTTGCTGGTCGACAAGAGCGACGATGTCTTTGGCCGCCGCTGCAAGAACGCGCCCGCGAAGATGAACCAGATCCTCTGCCGCAAGGAACAGCAGATGCTGTACCTGGCCCTGCGGCAGGCCCAGTACGCGGTCGACCTGATCACCGAGGACGACATCGTCGACGGCATCTTGAAAGACTACGACGTGCTCTACTTCGCCGGCGAATGGCTCGACAACCGCACGCTGAAGAACCTCGACGCCTGGATCCAGGCGGGCGGCACCTTCTATGCCTGCGCCGGTGTGGGCCACCTCAATCAATTCAACGAGCCCGAAGCGGCCACTCTCGAGCTGCTTGGCTTGAAGGCAACGAAGCTGAAGAAAGATGGGGCCGTGGTGCGGACCTTGCTCGAGCTGCCCTTGTGGCCGACCAGCGACACGATCACGGTAGACGGTCAAAAGGTGCCCGCCATCGCCATGCGGCAGGAGCTGACGCCGTCCACCGCGAAGGTGCTGGGCACATGGGCCGATGGAACCGCCGCGGTCACCATGCGCGAGCTGGGCAAGGGCAGGGCGTTCGCCGTGGGCACGCTGCCCGGCAACATCTACATGAAGTCGGGTTTGAAGCCGGTGCCCTTCGCGCGGGGCGGCCGCACCAATCTCTACAATCCTTCCGGCTTCGATACGGCCGCCACGAAGCTCGTGCGCCTGGGACTGGATGCCAGCAAGGTCGAGCCCGCGGTGACCACGTCGCAGCCCCTGGTGGAAGCGGTTCTCATCGATCATCCGAAGGGCACGCTGCTGACGCTGGTCAACTGGACCGATCAGCCGATCAAGGGGCTGGAAGTGAGCGTGAAGCTGCCTGCGGCCCCGAAGTCGGTGCGATCGGTGGCCCTGCAGAAAGAGCTGGGGGCGAAGTACGCCGAGGGCAAGCTCTCGTTCAAGCTCGACCTGGAGGAAGCCGACTTCATCCTGGTGAGGTAGATTTCGCCCGTAGGCTCGGGCCCGGAAACGGGCCGGGGAAAAAAGACTGGAAGTTACAATCTCGCTTGCACATTCGGCTTGCACACCGAACGCTGTTGTCCCGACGTCGCAAGTTCTTGGCAGCACGGGCGTACCTCGCAAGTTGTTGACAGATCCGAGTGTGCAAGCGGCGTGGCTACGCGGGCGCACATGCTTGCGGATGGAGGCGCAATGATCTCGGTCACCAACTTCAATTCTGCGCGATTTCATTGCCAGGTACGTGTCAGGTGTGTCTGTCCGGGCGGCAATCTCCTTGTCGCCGTGTGAAAGAGCCGCGATACTGAACGAAGAGAATCAGACCTCCTGCGAGAAAGCGTCATGCGCATCTTTGTCCTCGGCGATGCCAGCAGGTCGGGCGTCAAGGAAGCTGCCCACCAGTTGATGCCGTTGTTGCAGAAGCACGCCGAGATCGTGCTCGTGGACCTGTATCGCGAGAAGGATCTGCGGACCTGTCAGGCCGACCTGGCCTTGGTGCTGGGGGGCGACGGGGCCATCCTGCGCGCTGCTCGGCAGATGGGCTATTGCCAGGTGCCCGTGCTGGGCATCAACCTGGGCAAGCTCGGTTTCCTGGCCGATCTCAGTCCTGACGAACTGACCGATTGCCTGCCGCACGTGGTGAATCAGGAATATCGGGTCGTCGAGCATCTGATGTTTGAATGCCTGCTAGAGCCGCCCGCGGACACGGAAGCCGCGGCGAGCAAGCCGATCCTCGGGCTGAACGAAGTGGTCATCCAGGCCGGTCAGCCCTTCCACATGATCGACCTCGAACTGCAGATCGATGGCGAGAGCGTCACGCGCTTTCGCGGCGACGGTCTCATCATCGGTACGCCGGTGGGTTCGACCGGGCACAACCTGTCGGCCGGCGGGCCGATCCTGCAGCAAGGGCTGTCGGCTTTCGTCATTTCTTCGATCTGCCCGCATTCGTTGACGGCCCGCCCCATCGTCGACTCGGCCGACAAGACCTATACCATCGAGGTCTTTCGCGCCTGTGCCGGGACGGCCGTGATCATCGACGGGCAAGAGCTCCACGCCGTGCGCGTCGGCCACCGCATCACGGTTCGCAAGGCGCCGGTAAGCTTCGGACTCGTGAAGGTTCCGGGAAAAAGTTACTACCAGACCTTGCGCGACAAGCTGCGCTGGGGAACTTTGCCAAATTATCGGCGCGAACCATGAACCGGGCGGCTGCGTAGCAGGCACAGCGAAACACCGGACTCGCAGGAACCACGTGGTGGTGTGTAAGCACGTATACTATTCGGGCCGCGTGCAGGGGGTGGGCTTTCGCTACACTGCCCAGCAAATCGCGCAACGGTTTCCCATTGCGGGCTTTGTCCGTAATCTGCCCGGGGGCGAGGTGGAACTGGTCGCCGAAGGGGAAGCGGCTGCCGTGGAAGGATTCCTGTCGGCCCTGGCGGCGCGGATGAGCGAGAACATTAGTACCACTCGCATCGAGGACGAGGCGCCGGGCGGGCATCAGGACTTCAACGTTCGTTACTGAGAGAAAACAGCATGTTTGCTATCGGCGTGGGCTTGGCTCTGATCCAGGTGGTGGCAGCGTTGCCCTGGCTGGCGCTGATGTTTCGTAGCTCGCTGGGTAGCGCGTGGCAAGAAGGCGGGCTGGCGGGCTACCTGGCGAGGTGGGTGGCGACGCTTGCTGTGCTGGTGGTCGTTGTCCCGCTGGTCCTGACCAACAGCGATCTGTCGGCCGCCTTCGGCGTCAGCCGCGATCCGGGTTGGCTGCGCACCTACGGCGGCTTTTATGCCGCCGTCCTGCAGATTCAGCTGATTGTCGACGCGTTCATTCTCTTCTTTGCGTTGATGTTGTTGACCTGGCCCAAGGGAGGGGCGGTCGCGCTGGCGGCGTTTCGCGAGAGCTGGCGGCAACCGATGTACTGGCTGCTGTTTATCCTGGCCCTGGCCGCCCTGTTTGTCTTCCCGTTCATCCCCTATTTCACGTTCGGGGAAGACTTCAAGATGATGCGCGAGCTGGGCTACGACGTGATGATGTTGTTCCCGGCCCTGTTTGGCGTGCTGGCCGCCAGCATGTCGATCAGCGAGGAGATCGAGGGCCGCACCGCCGTCACGCTGATGAGCAAGCCGGTGTCGCGGCGGCAATTCCTGGTCGGCAAGTTTCTCGGCATCTTGCTGGCCGCCTTCATGATGACCTGCATGCTCAGCATTGCCTACGATGGGCTGCTGCTCTTCAAGCTCTACTACGACCGCGAACCGATCAGCGTGCCGTTCGTGGCGGCCGCGGACCAGAACTGGCTCGATACCTTCACCACGAACATCGAAGAACAATGGGGCAACGTGGCCGCCGAACTGCTCCGCGGTACCGCTTTCTGGTTCGCCCACGTGCTGGCCCTGTCGACCGGGGTGGTCCTGGGATTCTGCCAGGTCATGGTGCTGCTGGCCATTGCCGTGGCCCTGGCGACGAGGCTGCCCATGATCGTCAACCTGGTGGTGTGCTCGATCGTGTTCGTGATCGGCAACCTGACGCCGGTGTTGCAGCACTCGTCGCAGGCGCGGCTGCCGCTGGTGCAGTTCATGGCCCAGCTGTTTTACTACGTGTTCCCCGGGCTGGAACTGTTCAACATGGGCCCGGCAATTGCCAAGGACGCGCCGCCGCCCCCCATCGAGTTTGCCCAGTATGTGGGCTCCGTGTCGGCCTATGCCTTCCTGTACACCTGCATCGCACTTCTCTTCGGACTGATTCTTTTCGAAGATCGCGATCTCGGTTAGGATGTTGGAGTCCCGGCTTTAGCCGGAAAGGACAGGTGGCTGCAGTTGCGTTGTGCCACCGGCTGTTGGAGTTCTTCTTGCTCCACGGAATCTGAATGCGCGAACGCCGCCCCATGTATCGTTGGAGAAAGATGACGGACGAGGAGCGGCAGGAAGTGCTGGCCGAGCGGCAGCGACAGATACGCGCCTGGCATGGTCCACCGCACTACAGATCTGCCAGCGACCACTACATGATCACAGCCGCCTGCTTCGACCATCGGCCCATCATCGGCGAGAGCTGGGAGCGGCTGGCCGAGTTCGAGAGACTCATGCTGGACGCGGTGCGAAGTCACTCCCAGCACATTTTCGCCTGGAATGTCCTGCCCAATCACTACCATCTGATAATCCAATCCGCTACGGTGTTCCAACTGTTGCAGGAAATTGGCCGGACGCACGGCCGGACCTCGTATCGCTGGAACCGCGAAGACAACTGTCGTGGTCGACAGGTCTGGCACCGTGCTGCGGAAACAGGCATCAAATCGGAGCGGCATTTCTGGGCCGCCTTCAATTACGTCTTGCACAATGCAGTCAAACATGGCTACGTAGAGCAGTGGCAGGATTGGCCCTTCTCGAATGCAGTCGAGTATTTGAATCAAGTTGGACGCGAAATCGCCGAGGAACGGTGGCGCGAGTTTCCCCTTCTTGATTTTGGCAAGGACTGGGACCCGCCGGAGCTATAGGTAATAATAGTTGCAATGATTCGAGTTTCGCGCAGGCACTCTGTCCTGCCGGCTAAAGCCGGGACTCCAACATGAATGCGTATTCACGGGCCTGGAAATTCCTGGGCTACAAGCCGCTGGCCAAGTGGTCGGCGTTGACGGCCGCCGTTGTCTCGAGCGTGCTGTACCTGGCCTTCCTGTGCCTGCTCGGGCTGTTTGCCGATCTGCTCGTGCATCGCGGGCGGATTCCCACGCTCGCCGAACTCACGGCTGGCGATCGCGATGAGTTCTTGCAGGCGATGGCCGCACTCAGCCCGGAAGAGAAACTGGCCCTGCTCGACACGATCAGCGTGGAGGGGAGACACAAGGACACCGCCAGCACCGAGCCAGCCAAGCTGCCCCCCGAACGGCAGGAATGGCTGTGGCGGGCGCACATCCATCGCTTGCTCGAGCCACGAGTCGACCCGGCAGCGGCGGCGCTGGTGGTGCCCGCTGCCGGCACGGAATACCTCAACAGTCAAGACCTGGCCGATCGCGGCGTGCTCAGCCTGGTCGTGCGCGCCCACGAGCGGCTCTATAGCCCGCTGATCGATGGGGTGGCTGCCCTCAACCCCTGGATGTGGCAGCCGGGCGAGAATTCCCCCAACTACTTCCACTACCTTACCGGGCTGCTCATCGTCGGGCTGATCCTGGCGTTGATCCACGCCTTCTCGCTTTATGTGCTGAACGCGTCGGCGGCGCTGGCGACCATCGAGGCGTCGACCCGGCTGCGCCGGGCCGTTTACCATCACACGCATCGCCTGGGCCGGCTGGCGTTTCGCTCGCTCGGGCCGGCCGAGGCCGTCGGCATCTTCACCAAGCAGCTCGAGACCCTGCACAACGGGCTCTATGTCGGCCTCACCGTGATGGTCCGCGAGCCGTTCAAGTTTGCCCTCTTGCTGGCCTTCGCCCTGGTGGTGAATTTCTGGCTGTCGCTGGCTTTTCTGTGCTTTGCCCTCCTGGTCTGGCTGGTGGGCGGGCAGGTGGCCGTCTATTTCATCCGCCAGGAACGCAACTCGACCCGCGAGGCCGCCGACGAGCTCTCGCTTCTCCAGGAAAGCTTGATGATGACCCGCGTCGTCAAGGTTTACCTGATGGAATTGTTCAACCAGTCGCGCGTGGAGAGGCAGCTGTCGCGCTATGCCCGGGCCCAGTGGCGCCGCTATCGCGGCGAGGCCATCTATCGGCCCTTGCTCATCTTCCTGGGCGCGCTGGCCGCGGTCGTCTTGCTCTATGTGGCCGGGCTGATCGTGCTTTCCGGCGAGCTGGGCGTGGCCAGTTCGATCACGCTGGCGGTGGCCCTTGTCAGTCTCTACTTGCCGCTGATTCACTGGCTCGAGCAGCGCCGGCTGATGCGGCGGGCCCGCGAGGCTGCCGACATCCTGTTCGCCTTCCTCGATCGGCCCGGCGAGGTCGGGCAGGCCGCGGGCGCCGAGTTCTTGCCCCCGCTCGCCAAGACCCTCGAGTTCGACGATGTCAGCCTGCAAGAGCCCGGCACGGGCCGCAAGCTCCTGCAATCGGTCACCCTCAGCGTGCAGCACGGGCAGAAGGTCGGCATCGTCGGCCCGGATGAGCTGCAAAAGCACGCGCTGGTTTATCTGCTGCCCCGCTTCCTCGATCCCACTTCGGGGGAGATCCGCATCGACAAGAAGAACCTGCGCTGGGTGACCATCGATTCGCTGCGTTCGCAGATCGCCATGGTGCTGCAGCACAACCTGGTCTTCAACGACACCGTGGCCAACAACATCAGTTGCGGCGACGCCCGCTTCGACCTGCCCAAGATCATCGAGGCGGCCAAGCTGGCGCACGCGCATCATTTCATCCACAAGCTGCCCAAGGGCTACGAGACGCAGATTGGCGAGATGGGCCACCACCTCGGCATCGGCGCGCAGTTTCGCATTGCCATCGCACGGGCCATACTGCGCAATCCATCCATCCTGGTTATCGAAGAGCCGACGGTGGCCCTGGATGAGGACACCAAGGCGATGATCGACGACACCTTCCAGCGCGTCATGGCGGGCCGCACAGTGATCTTCCTGCCCCACCGCATCTCGACGATTCGCAAGTGCGACAAGATCTTCCTGCTGCACAAGGGCAAGATCGAAGCCTCGGGTGAACACCGCGAGCTGATCACCCAGAGCGAGCTCTACAAGCACCTGCACTACATCGAGTTCAACGAGATCGTGGAGGAGATTCTGGGGTGAGCGCCGATGACCACCTGTGCGGCCCTGGTCCCCACGTGCGCGGCTGCTTGGTGCTAGACTTGCTGCCGGGAAGGCAATAAACCCTGCAAGCGATCACATGCAACTTCCTGCCAAGATTGCCGAGGCCGTCCGCCGGCGCATCGAGTACCTCCGGGTCCATCGTCCGCACAACCTCAGTTCGAACGGCCGCAACCACCTCGTGGTTGCTTGCGGCATCGGTTATGAATGTTGCCTGTCGCCGGACGGCGATGCCTACATCGAGAATTTCGACGAGGATGTGCTGGATCGTAGCTGGCGGGCGGAGATTCTCGTAGTGACGCTGGGGGCGCGGAACTGGCCGCGGCTCAAGGCGCTGGTGCCGCGGCGGCCGAAGGTAGCCAGCGTCTGCCGCGCGTGCGCCGGGCAGGGCGAGTTCAAGAACGGGCCCCTGTGCTGGGATTGCTGCGGGCTCGGCTGGCTGCATCCTGCCCTGGGAAAGGCGTGAGCTAGCGTTTGGCGGCGGCGGCCGGGGCCGCCTTAGCCGATTGCACCAGCAAGAGCAGCTTCTGGGCGGCGCTCTTCATCTTCACTTCGAACTTCACGATCCAGGCCTTGAAGAGCACGTGGGCAAAGACCAGCGGGATGGCGGTCATCAGCCCGAGCGCGGTGGCAAAGAGGGCCAGGCCGATGGCACTGGCGTGGCCGGCGATGTTGCCCTGCTGCGAGGCCTGCCCGATCTTGTTGAAGGTGTTGATCATGCTGATGACCGTGCCGAGCAGGCCGACCATGGTGGCGATCTTGGCGATGGCCAGGATGGGTGCGAGCAGGAAGTTGAGGTCGGGCAGGATCTCGAGCTCGATGACGTTGGCCATGGCCCGGCGCATGGCGGCGGCGCCCTGGCGGGCGTTTTCCAGCCCGGCGGTGAAGAGCTTGCGCGGGATGACGTCGGTGCGCGACTGGCAATAGCGGAGAGCGCCGTCCGGCCCTTCCTTTTCCAGGACCTGCTGGAAGTTCGGCAGGAACTCGTTCATGTTGGTGCCCGCTCCGGCGTTGAGCATCGTGCGCCAGATCACCAGGGTGATGGCCGCCAGCGACATGAAGAACATTGGGTAGGCAAAGTACCAGTCGCGGGTGACAAAATCCCAGAAGGCGGCCATGCGTGCTCCTTGATTCTCGTGCTCGACGCCCGCAAGTGGGGCAGGTTTTCAACCTGCCATGGGCCCCTGGCGGCAGGTTGGAAACCTGCCCCACGCCGGGGCCTCTCAATAATAAAGCGACATGACGATGTGTGCTACCCCGAGCTCGAGGAGAGCCAGCGACAGGGGCACGTGCAGGAGCAGCCTGGCGAGCAGCCAGTGCCAGAGGCGTTCTTGCTC
>JBFWSD010000150.1:0-9496 GCA_050248575.1 Gemmataceae bacterium | reverse complement strand
CGCCAATGCCGGTGAAGCTGGCGTCGGTTTCCTGCTGGAAACGCTGCAGCGTGGCCGGATCGATGTAAGTGGTGTACGGGTCGAGGTTCGACAGCATGCGTTGCAGCGTGTAGTCGATGTCCTTGTGCTCGTCGAGGTCTTCGCGCTTGCCGAGCTTCTGCCGCACATCGGCGAGCAGCTCGGTGAGTTCCTTCTCGTTGAGCTTCTTGATCTTGTCGAGGCGATCCTTGATGTCTTGCGGGATGGGCTCGTCGATGCGGCGGTAGAGCCCCTTGATGCCCCAGCCGACCATCTCGCCCTGGTTGAGTTCCTTGACATAGTCTTCCTTGACTTGCTGCGTGGCCTGAATGATCTTGGCGGCGAAGGCCAGGGCGTCTTCGCGGTTGAACTTGGTGCTTTCCAGGATCTTGTCGCGTTCCCTGTTGAAGCCGGCCACGTCGACCTTGCCGTCGACGAGGGCCTGGTACTGCTTGCGGAGGTTGCGCTGGGCCTCGAGCTTGGGCATGCGGGCCAGGAACTGCTTGCCCTCCTCCACCACGTTGGCGGGCAGGTTCTTGTCCTTGGCGAGCTTCTCGAACTTCTCGAGCCGCTCCTTCATCTTGGCGCTGACTTCCGGGTTATGGGTCAGCTCGAAGTGGCTGGAGCGGCCACCCAGCACGTGGTAGCCCTGTTCCTTTTCTTCCGCCGTCTTGGCGATCTCGCGGACCTTGCCGGGGAAGGTGTTCTCGAGGTACTCGGTGAGCTCGTCGATGGTGACGAGGCCGTCTGGCTCGTAGCCTTCCTTGTCAGCACCTCCCTTGAGGGCGGTGAGGAGCACGTCGGCGAACAGCCCGTGGTCCTTGGTCTCGAGCGAGGGCTTGGTGCCCGAGTTGGCCAGAAAGAGGATGCGGCCCACGTTGGTGCCCTTCTCGGCATCGCCGAGGTACACCTTGTAGAGGTTGGCCAGATTGAGGTTCGGCGCGGTCTCCTTGCCGCTATCGAAGCCCTTGAAATTCACGTCGACGAGGGCACAGAACTTCTGGCTCTTGAGCCGTTCCATCTGGGCCTCGATCTCGGCGCCGGAGACGGCGTTCTTGGCGCGGTCCTTGTAGGTGCTGTCGGTGGCAAAGTAGCAGCTGCTCTCCCCCTTGGGAGCGCCCTGCAGGAACAGGCCAAGGATGACGGTGTCTTGCTTCTCGGCCTTGTCCGCGAGCCACTTGAGGGCCTTGAGGATGTTCTCGTGCGTGGCCTTCTCGGCGTTGCGGCCCTTGTCTTCGGAGCCGAGCAAGAGGCGGATGTGGGCCGCGTCCGCGCCCAGGTACTGCTTGTCGGTGAAGAGGTCGTAGAGCGCCTTGGCGTCAGCCTCGGCGAAGGCGCGCGGTTTGATCTGCGGATCCGCGTACTTGTCGATGCCGACGAGCACGATGTAGGTCTGGGGTTCGGCTTCGGCCGACCGGGCCTGGGCTGTCAGCACGAGGCCGAGCAGCAGGGCCGCCACCATCCACGTCGTCTTTGACTTTGTCATGGAACCGTTCCTCTCGATAGTGGGCCGCCCGCGCTTGCCGCCGGCGGCTGGTATGGCTCTTGGAGGTAGGGCTGAACTCCCGCACCCGTCATTTTGGCGCACTTTTCAAACCAGTCAACCTTACCTCCGCGGGCAGTTACGATCAAGACAAGGCTGCACACGTTGTTACGCAGCCACGGGCTCTTTGGTGCGCAACTTCATTCGCGGGCGGGACGCCACACCAGGATCGCCAGGGCCAGGGCCGCACTGACCGCCGAGCCCGCCAGCGTGCCAATCTTGCCCGCCGTCAGCAATTCCCCCTCGAGTGCCAGCCCGGAAATGAACAGCGACATGGTGAAACCGATGCCCGTCAGGCAAGCGCCGCCAATCAAGGCCCGCCAGTTCAGATCACCGGGCAGCCGGGCAATCCCCAGCAACAACGCCACGGCACTGAAGAGCAGGATGCCAACGGGCTTGCCCACGATCAGCCCGGCGGCCACGGCCTGGGCCGCCGGGCTCGCCAGCGCGCCGGCCTCGAACGTCACGCCGGCATTCGCCAGCGCAAACAGCGGCATGATGCCGAACGCCACCCACGGATGAAGCGCGGTTTCCAGCCGATCGAGCGGCGACAACGTCTCCGTGGCGGTACGGCGCAAGAGCGCGACAGCCTCTTCGTGGCGTTCTCCTTCGCTCTCGGAGTCGAGCTGGAGAGCGATGCCGGCCGATACCGCGGCCAGGCTGCCCCGGGCAAAAAGGGGCGTGGCCGGCGTCAGCAAGCCGAGCACGACACCCGCCACGGTGGGATGAATCCCTGACTTCAAGAAGCCGAGCCAGGCGATGGCCCCCACCAGCCAGTAGAGCGGCACGCTGCGCAAGCCAAGTTTTCGCATGACGCGGATGACGAGGATGCCGACTCCGCCCGCCGCGAGGGGCCACAGCGCGATCGCGCTCGTGTAGGCCAGGGCAATGACCAGCACGGCGCCGATATCGTCGACGATCGCCAGCGTCAGCAGCAGGATCTTGAGCGACAGGGTCACGCGGCGGCCGAGCAAGGCAAGAAAACCGACCACGAAGGCAATGTCGGTGGCCATCGGGATGCCCCAGCCCCTGGTGCCGGGCTGATCGCCCAGCACGAGAAGATAGATGCCGGCGGGCACGAGCATGCCCCCCAGCGCCGCCGCCACGGGCAGGGCCGCCTGACGCGGATCGCGCAGCTCGCCGAACACAAACTCGCGCTTGATCTCGAGCCCGACCAGGAAGAAGAAGATG
Organism: Gemmataceae bacterium; assembly: GCA_050248575.1. Classification (GTDB taxonomy): domain Bacteria; phylum Planctomycetota; class Planctomycetia; order Gemmatales; family Gemmataceae; genus JBFWSD01. The sequence goes on along the minus strand of JBFWSD010000150.1, from coordinate 6,744 downwards.
GTCATCAGCCCGTCGTTGATCCAGAGGCGCAGCGGCTTGATGAGCTCGAAGCTGCCGGCGGTGAAGCCGAACTTTGTCTGCCAGAATTGATCGAAGGGTTCGGCCCAGGCCGTGTTGGCGAGCACCAGCGCCACCAGTGTGCAGGCGAGGAGTGCGATCCCGCCCGCGGCCTCGGTGTGCAGGTAGCGATAGATGAGCCAGGTCTCGAAGCGGAGCGGCTCGGGTTCGTGATCCGGACGGGTGGGATGATGCTGGTCCGGCAGCCATTCGGGCAATTTCATGAGCCTGCCCTCGCAATCAACAAAACTTGGGTCCTCGAGAACAAGCAGATCGCGCACCAGAGCGATTGGAGACGAGGAATCTGCGGGCTGCCAACCAATTCCCAGAAGCAATCGCAGAAGCCGGGCTTCATTTTTCGTTTTTCGGGCAGCTTCTCAATGAACGGCCCGAAAGTTGCCACCGTATCAATGGTAGAGATTTCAACGCGGAACAAACCCTGCACGGGCAGGGAGGAGTGAGAAACATGTTCGTCAAACGCTGGAGAATCTGCCAGCTCTTCGGCATTCCGGTCTTTATCGATGCCAGCTGGCTGGTCATCCTGAGCCTGCTCACCTTCACCATGGAGGCCAACCTGCAGAGCATTCCGGCCCTGGCCGGGCTGTCCGCGCTCAGCTACTGGGTGATGGGGGCAGGCACGGCCCTCGCCTTCTTCGCCTGCATCCTGTTGCATGAGATGGGCCACGCCCTGGTCGCCCAATCAACCGGGCAGCCCGTGGCGGGCATAACGCTCTTTCTGTTCGGCGGCGTGGCCGAGATGAAATCCGAACCGACCACGGCCCTGCGCGAGTTTGCCATGGCCATCGCCGGCCCGCTGGTCACGGTGGTGCTGGCGCTTGGCTTCGGGCTGGTCTACGTGCTCGCGCAACTCTACGCCTGGCCCGCGGCAGTCGCCGTCATCGCACAATACTTGCTGGCGATCAACGTGGTGGTGCTGGTTTTCAACATGGTGCCCGCCTTCCCGCTGGATGGGGGCCGCGTGCTGCGCTCCATCCTGTGGGGCGCCATGGGCAACCTGAAACGTGCGACCCGGATCGCCTCGGTGTGCGGTTCCGCCTTCGCCTGGTTCTTGATTTTCGCCGGGCTGCTGTCGCTGTTCGGCGGCGATCCGCTGCAAGGCATCTGGTTGGGGCTGATCGGCCTGTTCCTGAACAACGCCGCGCAGGGGAGCTATCGCCAGGTCTTGCTGCGCGAGGCGCTCGAGGGCGAACCGCTGGCCCGCTTCATGACCAGCCAGCCGATCGTGGTGCCGCCCGATCTCGATCTGCAACACTGGGTCGATGATTACGTGTACCGCTATCATCGCAAGACGTTTCCAGTGTCGAGCAACGGCGACTTGCAAGGCGTGGTGTCGACGCCGGCCCTGGCCGAGATTCCGCGCAACGAGTGGCACGCTCACACGGTGGCCGAGGTGATGCAGCACGATTTCCGCGACATCACGATTGGCCCGGAGGCAGACGCGATGGCGGCCCTGCAAAAGATGCAGCAAACCGGTTCGAGCAGGCTGCTGGTCACCGATCGGCAAGCACACCTGGTCGGCATCGTCAGCTTGAAGGACCTGATGCGTTTCCTCAGCCTGAAACTGGAACTGGAAGAGGGCAACGACGGCGACTGAGGTCGCTGTCGAACAGGGCAAGGGGCACGAGCAGCTCAGCTCGTGCCCCTTTCTTTTTGGTTCCGGTTATGACGATTGGCCCGCCCGCAAAGTCGGCACAGTTTTCCGAGAACGTCGTTGACTCGCAAATTTGCCATTTATACCATTTAACCCAGATTGACACATCGCGGCGTCGGAACTTTCCGACCTTGGGAATTATTTTGGAGGTTTGAGGCATGTACAGCGTGGTCCTGATGGCGGCCCTTTCGACCGGTGCCGCTGACGTGAATTGCCACTGGGGTTGTGGCTGGCGTTCGCATGGCTGCTATAGCTGCTACGGTTGCTATGGCTGCTACGGCTGCGGCGGCTGCTATGGTTGCTACGGCTGCTACGGCTGTGGCGGTTGCTATGGCTGCTACGGTGGCTACGGCCGCTGGAGCAACTACGCTCCGATCATGATCGAGCAGCAGCCCGCCGAGAAGATCCCGGCCCCGATGAAGGAAGAAGCCAAGCCGAAGCCGAACGAACAGGCGCGCATCATCATCACCGTTCCCGAAGGGGCCAAGCTCTACATCGACAACAAGTTGATGAAGACCGAAGGCACCGAGCGCGTCTTCCGCACGCCGGTCCTCGACAGCAAGCAGACCTACTTCTACGAAGTCCGCACCGAGGTCATGCGCGACGGCAAGATGCACACCGACGCCCAGCGCGTCGTCTTCAAGTCGGGCCAGGAAGTCCGCGCCGAGTTCAAGGAACCGGCCGTGGCCACCGCGAGCGCCGAAAAGTAAGTCACGCTGATTGCCTCCGAGCCCGTGCTTCCACGAGAAGCACGGGCTTTTCTTTTGAAGTTGGCCCGACGTGCGAGCGCGGGATTTCAGCGCGACTTGAGGATGGGGGCAATGGGCTTGCCCTCGCTGAGCACCATGGGCCGGTTCAGCCGATCGCGCAATTCGGTGGTGGGATCGACGCCGAGACAGTGATAGATGGTGGCCGCCAGGTCGGCGGGCCGCGTTGGCTCGGTGGCTGGAAAAGCCGCGAAGCGATCGCTGGAGCCGTGAATCACGCCGCCTTCGACCCCGCCCGCAAGCACTGATGTGAACACTGCGGGCCAGTGATCGCGGCCGTCGCGGCCCGCACCGGCGCCGCCGGGCACACCCTGCCCGACGCGCGGCGTGCGGCCAAACTCGCCCGTCCACACCACCAGCGTATCGTCGAGCATGCCCCGATCGTCGAGGTCGTCGAGCAGCGCGGCGAAGGCCTGATCGGTGACCGGGCAGAGCCTCGTCTTCAGGTCGATGAAGTTGCGATTGTGCGTATCCCAGTAAACGCTGACGTTGGTGATGCCGTCGTTCTGCCAGAAGACGGTGACGAGGGGCACGCCGGCTTCCACGAGGCGGCGGGCTTGCAGCACGGCCTGCCCGTGGATGTTGCGGCCGTAGCGATCGCGCAGGCGGGGCGACTCGCGCGACAGGTCGAAGGCCTCGGCCACGTTGCGCTGACCGAGGATCGCGAAGGCCCGATCATAGTGGTCGCGGGCCGCCAGCACATGCGGATGCTTCTCGAGCCCGCGCCGCTGGCTATCGAGCTTCGTCAGCAACTCTTGGCGCCGGTTCAGCCGCGCTTGCGGCACCTCGGCGCGCAGGCTGAAATCTCCCACCTGGTAATCGGGCAGGTTGGCGTTGGCATCGATGCGCATGGGATCGAACTGCGGGCCCAGCCAGCCCGCGCCGCGGCCGCGCGACTGCTCGACGAAGCGCGGCGCCCCGTTGGGCACCTCGGGCATCATCGACACGAAAGGGGGCAAAGGGCCATGGCCGCGCCCCAGCCGCGCCAGCACCGAACCGTAATGGGGCCAGTCGTCGTGCTCCGGGCCGTTGCGATTGGGCAGGTCGCGGCCCGTGAGCAGGAAGTGGGTGGCGGTCGTGTGATTGACGTCGCCATGTGTCATCGAGCGAATGACGGCAAGGCGCTGCGCTTGCCTGGCCAGGAGGGGCAGGTGTTCGCAGACTTGCAGCCCGGGCACCGTCGTCTGGATGGGCTTGAAGTCGCCGCGATAGTCCGCGGGGGCGTCGGGTTTCATGTCCCAGGTATCTTGCTGGGCTGGTCCGCCCCACATGAAGAGGAGGATACACGCCTTGGGCCGCTTGCCCGTGTTGCGGGCGGCGGCCCGTGCCTGAAGCAGTTCGGGCAGGCCAAGTCCAACCAGCCCCGCGAGCGAGCCTGCCCGCAAGAACTCGCGCCGCCCCATTGGTGCAGCCAGCCTGTGGCCGCGACATGCAGATGGTTTCATGCCATCACTCCGGCAGGATAATGAGGGGGAGTGTTATTATGTCCTGGTCTGACCAGTCCCGCAACCCTCAAGTGACGATGCTTGGTTCAAAACGAAATGGTAGGATGCGCCGAGGAGGATTGCCATGTCACGGACGGCCTACCTGCCTCTTGGCATTCTGATCCTGTTCGGGGTCAGCTGTTCGCAGACGCGCTTCCCAATCAGCACCGCCGGCGAGGAAGCTCAGAGCATCCGCTGGCCGAAGGACTGGTCGACGCTGGTCGGCAAGAAGATCACGGTTGCGGGTACCGCGCAAGATCGCAAGCTGGGCGCCACGGTCGTCGGTGAAGGCGAATCAATCTGGATCGACGGGCTGCACAGCTGGCAGCAAGACAACGACCGTCGGGTGCGCGTCACGGGAATCGTCATCACCAGGAATGATCTGCCCGTGTTTGTTCCCAAGCCCGGTGAACCGGTTCCACAAGGCATTCCCATCGGCCGGGATGAGGACCTCGAAAAAGCGAGTCGGCGCTACCTGTTGCAGGATGCTCGCTGGGAAACGCTGCCCTGACGTCCGCCTGCCTTCCTACAATGTCCCCTGGCACTCAGGCTCAGGAGGGCGGGCATGGCCAGGCCGTTTCTCGAAAGCAACATCCCCGGCTTGCCTTGCCGGCGCGGCAAGGTTCGCGACGTCTACGACCTTGGCGACCGTCTGGTCATCATTGCCAGCGATCGCATCAGCGCCTTCGACTGGATCCTGCCCACCGGCATCCCCGACAAGGGCCGCATCCTCACCGCGGTCACCCGTTTCTGGTTCGACTACCTCAAGGTGCCCAACCATTTTCTCTCGGGAGATGTCGACGTCATGGGGCCCGCCTTCGCGGCGCTAGCCGGCGACCTGCGTGGCCGCTCCATGCTGGTCAAGAAAGCCGATGTCGTGCCGGGTGAATGCGTGGTGCGCGGTGTCCTGGCCGGCTCGGGCGGGAAAGAGTATCTGCATACGGGCAGCGTCTGTGGCGTGAAGCTGCCTCCGGGACTCAAGCAGAGCGATCGGTTGCCCGAGCCGATCTTCACGCCCGCCACCAAGGAATCATCGGGCCACGACATCAATATCCCCTTCGAACGGATGGTCGACATCGCGGGCCAGCAGACGGCCGAGGAGCTCCGCGCGCGCAGCATCGACATCTATCGCCGGGCCGCTGACTTCGCGAAATCGCGCGGCATCCTGATCGCCGACACCAAGTTCGAGTGGGGCCGCCTGCCCGACGGGGCGTTCATCCTGGTGGATGAAGCCTTGACGCCCGATAGCTCGCGTTTCTGGCCGGAGGAGGGCTATCGGCCCGGCTCGTCGCCCCCTTCTTATGACAAGCAGTTCGTACGCGACTGGCTGGAATCGACGAGCTGGGACAAGAACAGCCCGCCGCCCGAACTGCCCGTGGAGGTCGTCGAACGCACGCGGGCCAAGTACCTCGAAGCCTGTCAGAAGCTCACGGGCAAGTCGATCGACTGACCCGTCAAATTCGTTGACTTCGCGCGCGCGGCGTGTTACCAAATGGCGACTCGTGTGCACCGCTCTTGCTTCCTACCTCCGGAGTGATCGATGGCGAGCAGTAAAGACATGCGCCTGTTCTGGGCGAGTTTCCTGACCTTGATTGCCGCCGGCATCGGCTTCTCGATGCGCGGCGCCACGCTCCTGAGCGCCTGGAGCAACCGCTTCGGTTTCACGCAGACCGAGCTGGGCCAGATCACCGGCGGCGGGCTGGTTGGCTTCGGCATCACCATCATCGCTCTGAGCTTCGTGGCCGACCGCATCGGCTATGGCCCGTTGATGCTGCTCGCCTTCATCCTGCACGTATCGAGTGCAGTCGTGACGCTGGCGGCCACGCCGGTCTACGATGCGCTGGGCAAGGAAGCGTGCTTCCAGTGTCTCTACTGGGGGATGTTCCTGTTCGCGCTGGGTAACGGCACTTGCGAGGCGGTCATCAACCCGCTCACGGCCACGCTCTTCCCCGACAACAAGACCCACTGGCTGAACATCCTGCACGCGGGCTGGCCCGGCGGGCTGGTGCTCGGCGCGCTGCTGGGGCTGCTCTTCGATTCGGGCGCACTCGGCACCGTGAGCTGGGAGATCCAGCTCTCGACCTTCCTGGTCCCGGTGGCTCTTTACGGGCTGCTCATGGTCGGTCAGCCCTTCCCGAAATCGGAGGCGGTGGCTTCCGGCGTGACCGGCAAGGACATGCTCAAGGAGCTTGGCCTGCTGGGCGCGAGTGTGGTGGTGGCCCTGCTCGGGCTGTGGCTGTCGGGCGTGCTTGCCAACATGGGGCTGCCCGCCTTGCTTGGCTGGGGGGCGGCCGTCCTCATGCTCCTGATCTTTGGCTTCCTGTCCGAGTTTGCCCTGGGCCACTGGATGATGGCCATGTTGCTCGTGCTGCATGCCCTGGTCGGCTACGTGGAGCTGGGCACCGATAGCTGGATCCAGCTCATCACGGGCAACATCCTCGACAGCAAGACGGGCGGCATGATGCTGTTCATCTGGACGTCGAGCCTGATGTTCGGGCTGCGCTTCTTCGCCGGCCCGATCGTGCATCGTATCTCGCCCCTGGGCCTTCTCTTCGTGAGCGCGGTTCTGGGCTGCGCCGGCCTGATCTTCCTCGGCAATGCCTATGGCATTCTCGCTTGTGTGCTGGCGGCCACCGTCTACGGCTTCGGCAAGACGTTCCTGTGGCCTACCATGCTGGGCGTGGTCTCCGAGCGTTTCCCGCGCGGCGGCGCCATCACGCTGGGCATGATCGGCGGCGTCGGCATGCTGTCGGCTGGCTTGTTG
>JBFWSD010000149.1:0-9505 GCA_050248575.1 Gemmataceae bacterium | reverse complement strand
CTACAGCCTGGGCTGCACCCTCTATCACGTCCTCACCGGCGCCGCTCCCTACGCCGACTGCAAGATGCTGCAGAAACTGTTCATGCATCAGACCAGCGAGCCCAGGCCGATTCGCGAGCTCCGGCCCGACGTGCCGCCCGAGGTGGAAAAGATCATGGCGCGGCTGCTTGCCAAGCGCCCCGAAGACCGCTTCCAGACGCCGCTCGAACTGGCCCGGGCGTTTGGCGAACTGCTCAATTCCCCCAAGAAACAGCAGTCCACGCCCTCCACGCCGCAGCTCAGCCTCGCTGAGCTCATCCTGGGCGATCTCGAAGAGCAAATGAACGAAGGGCGGCTGGCTGCCACCCCGCTGCCCGACGCGGTCCGCTCGATTCCCAAGCCGGTTCCCGAAGAGCCCGCGATTCCCAGTCCCGAGCGCTTCGTGGTGTTTCGCGGCCACCAGGGCTGGGTCACCAACCTGGCTTTCGCGCCCAACCGCCGCTTTCTCACCTCGGGGGGCGTGGATGGGTCGCTGCGCGTGTGGGATCTCGGTTCCAAGGCCAAGGACCGCTTGCAACCGCGCGCCCATCAGGGGGACGTGACCGCCCTGGCCGTCGATCCGCAGAATCGCACGGTGGCCACGGGCTCTGGCCCGCTCGACGGGCAGATCCATCTCTGGGACGTCGAAACCGACAAGATCATCCCGTGCGGCGACATCCGCACCGGCATGGTCAACACCGATGCCCTGGCCTTCTCGCCCGACGGCCTGCTGCTCGTCAGCGGCGACAGCGATCGGCAGATCAAGATCTGGGAACTGGTCGGCGCCGAGCCCAGGCACCAGGCCACACTCAAGGGCCATACCGACCCGGTCAAGGTCCTTGCCTTCGATCCGTTCGGCAAGACGCTGGCCAGCGCCGATCAAAAGGGAACCGTGCGGCTGTGGAACCCGTCTGCGTTCTGGTCGAAGGACCTGGCGGTGCTGGATGGCCGCTGGGGAGAAGTGTTTGCCCTCTGCTTCTCACGCGACGGTAAGTATCTGGCGTTCGGCAGCCTCGATCAGAGCATCTATCTCTGGGAAATGAACGAGGACAGGCCGCGCTGCCGCGCCATCTTCAAGGGACATCCTGGCGTGGTGCACGTATTGCAGTTCAACTCCGACAGCAGCGATCTGCTCTCGATCGGCGATCACGGCCGGATCATCCTCTGGGAAGTGGAGACGGGCAATCGCAAGCGAGAATGGCAGCTCCCCAAATCGAGCGGCAACATGGCCGTGACCCGCGATGGCCGCTACCTGGGTGTCGGCGCAGGGGACGGCTCCATCGCTCTCTACCGCCTCTACCCCAAGCGCGACAGCGACAAGCACAAGGATGCTTCGAGCTGAACAAGGGCCTTACTTGTTGCGCGGAGGTTCGTGGCCGAGTTTGCCATCGGCGACCTCGAAAGCCAAGGTCACGAATTGCTTCTGACACGCCACGCGGTCCTTGACGGTGCGCGACACCCCGAGGACGACAGAAGCCACGCGTTTCGCGGTCAGATGCGGGGCCGGAGCAACCTCGGGCAGCTTCGGCTTCGAGATGCTGCCCCCCGAGAAGAACACGGCCTGGCACAGGCCGGCCGCCGCATCATTCGCGGGCAGTTTCTTGCCCGCTTCCTCCGCCGCGCGGCGCCGTTCTTCGACCGGTTCCCGGACCCAGGCGACCACGGCCTTCAAGGCTTCCGCGCTATCGGGTTTCGGCTCGGAGCGGTGCACCTGCCACACGCACAGGCAGCCCCACCAGACCGCTTCACGTCTGGGCAACAGGTAGGCCGCCACGCGGATGGCATCGACGTACAGCGTCTGTTCCTGCAGCAGTTTCAGCAAAGCCCGCGCCGTCATGCGGTCGTCCAGCAACGCGCGCGCTTCTTCGCTCAGCTCGCAGCCCTCTTGCTTGCAGATGTCGGCGGCGAGGTTCTTTTCGTCTTTGGCCATGCGCGTGCTCCGGTCGATGTGGGAGTTAAGTCCTGGTCCGCATGTCGGTTTGCCTTGCAGGAGGGTGCCGGGCAGCCCTCCAGTCTCTATCACTACAGAAACAACGATTCTTGCCCAGAGAGTGATGAACATGGCCGAAGGAACACGCGCCCACCAGCTGGCTGAGATCCGCGCCAAGGTGGAAGCAGGCACGCGCCTCTCTTTCGAGGACGGCCTGTTCCTCGAAGAACACGCCGAGCTCTTCGAAGTGGGCGAGCTGGCCAACCTTGTCCGCGCACGCAAGAACGGCAACTTCGCCTACTACAACGTCAACACGCATCTGAATCCGACCAACGTCTGCGTGTATCGCTGCACCTTCTGCGCGTTTCGCGCCGACCTGAAGAGCCCGCGCGGCTACGTCATGTCCGACGAGCAGATCCTGGAGCGGGCCGCCCAGGCCGAGGCCCGCGGCGCCACCGAACTGCACATCGTCGGCGGATTGCACCATCAACTTCCTTACGACTGGTACCTGAACGTCGTTCGCATCATCCACGAAGCTCATCCCCGGCTCCACCTGAAAGCCTATACTGGTGTGGAGTGGGACTGGTTCGCGCGGCTGACCGGGCGGAGCACGCGCGACCTGCTCGCCGAGTTCAAGCAGGCCGGCCTGGGCAGCCTGCCCGGCGGCGGCGCCGAGATCTTCCATGCCGACGTCCGCGACCAGATCTGCGAACACAAGGCCGATCCCGACAACTGGTTACGCATCCATCAGGAGGCCCACGAGCTCGGCCTGCGTTCCAACGCCACCATGCTCTACGGGCACATCGAGAAACCGGCCCACCGCATCGATCATCTGTGCCGCCTGCGCGAACTGCAAGACCGCACCGGCGGTTTCCAGACCTTCATCCCGCTTGCCTTTCATCCCGACAACACCAAGCTGGGAGCCCAGCACAAGATCCAGAAGCCGAGCTCGATCATGGACCTGAAAGTGATGGCCATCAGCCGGCTCATGCTCGACAACTTCGCGCACATCAAGGCTTACTGGATCATGCTGGGCATCTCGACGGCCCAGGTGGCGCTGGGCTTCGGCGCCGACGACCTGGACGGCACGGTGGTGCACGAGAAGATCTACCACGACGCGGGCTCGACCACGCCACAGGAAATGACGGTGGCCGAGATCCGCCGCCTCATCGAAGAAGCGGGCCGCATCCCCGTCGAACGCGACACGCTCTACCACGAAGTGGTCCGCGCGAACGGGCAGTGGCACACCGGCGCGGCCTGCGGCCTGGCCCTCTCTTCCACGCCTTGAACCTGCATGCCAGCACGCCCGCGGATTTTCGCGGATTGCGTGCGCGGATGTTCGCCGCTTCGTGCCTGGCCTCTGGAGCAATTTGGCCGAACTCCTTTCGTGCATTTCGAGGGCGATTTCACGCAAGCCCTGCTATCATGTCCAGACGTGTGACCGCGCTGTCCTGCGCATTCAACTGGAGGTATTCGATGTCCACGCTGCGCTGCCTGCTCGTTGCTGCCCTGGTGCTCGGGCTGTCTCCCCTGGCCCGCTCGGCTCCCCCCAACGTCGTCATGATCATCTCCGACGATCAGGGCTGGACCGACTTCGGCTTCATGGAGCACAAGGTCATCAAGACGCCCCGTCTCGACAAGCTGGCCAGCGAAAGCGCCCTGTTCCCGAACGGTTACGTGCCCAGCTCGCTGTGCCGGGCCAGCCTGGCCACCTTGCTGACCGGGCTGTTCGGCCATCAGCACAAGATCTGCTGCAACGACCCCCCCGACGGCGTCGACCGGGCCAAGATGCACCCGTTCATCAAGGAGGCGCCGGCCCTGCCCAGGCTGCTCGCCAAGGCGGGCTATCGCAGCCTGCAAACAGGCAAGTTCTGGGAAGGACACTACGAAAACGCCGGCTTCACCAGCGGCATGACCGTGAAGGGCCGCCACGGCGACGACGGCCTGGCCATCGGCCGCAAGACCATGAAGCCGATCTACGACTTCATCGAAGCCGAGCCCGACAAGCCCTTCTTCCTCTGGTACGCGCCGATGATGCCGCACTCCCCCCACAATCCGCCCGAGAAGTACCTCGCCAAATACAAGGACAAGGTCAAGGACCTCGAGGTGGCCAAGTACTACGCCATGTGCGAATGGTTCGATGACACCTGCGGCGAGCTGCTCGACTACCTCGACAAGAAGAAGCTGAGCGACAACACGCTGGTGGTCTTCGTGGTCGACAACGGCTGGATCCAGAGCGAGAAATCGCCGAACTACGCTCCGAAGAGCAAGCGCTCCCCTTACGACGGCGGGCTGCGCACCCCCATCATGCTTCGCTGGCCGGGCCACATCAAACCGATGAAGTACGACGAGCTGGTCTCCACGGTCGACCTGGCCCCGACGATCTTGCAAGCCTGCGGCGTGAAGGTGCCCGAGCAGCTGCCCGGCATCAGCTTACTGCCGCTCGCCGAGGGGAAGGCCAAGCTCGACCGCAAGCAGATCTTCGGCGAGATCTTCGAGCACACGGCGATCAATATCGAGCAGCCCGCCGTCAACCTGACGCACCGCTGGGTCCGCCAGGGAGACTGGAAGCTGATCCTGCCCCAGAAGGGCAAGCCCGAGCTCTACAACATCGCCCAGGACCCGATGGAGACGAAAGACCAGGCCGCCGCCCAGCCCGACAAGGTCCAGGAACTGACGGCCCTCATTGATAAGTGGTGGGCCGGGAAGTGACAGGTGACACGGTGACACGGCATGGCTTTGGCGAGCCGGGGGCGTCAGCCCCCGGAGGGGAGATCGATCTCCTCCGGGAGCGGCTCGCCAAATCCAGACGTAGCACTGTAGGATCAGGCATTAGTTATTAGACATTCCCCCGGTGGGTTATGTCCTTTCGGCCCATGATCTGTGCGAAGTGTAAAGTGCCGTGCGGATTTGATCGGCTCGGCACGGTGGATCAGGCCGCCGGCACCTACGGCGTGGGCTGGAAGTGCAAGACTTGCAAGTTCCAGGGACTCGATGTTTGTCCCATCGGACCCCTGGTGCCCAGCCCGGGCAACTGCCTCAACTGCGGCGGGGCCTTCACCGCGAACAGCGACACTTGCCCTGCGTGCGGCCTCGCCGAGAGCGAGTTGCTCGAGTTGATTGCGGCGGCCTCGCCGCACGACGACTTCTGCAAGCTGGCCAACGATTGTTTCCATCAAGGGCTCTATCGGTTGGGCGTGGCGGCGCTCAACTATGCCCTGCGCGAGGAGCCCGGGCAACTCGATGTCTGGATCTTCAAGGGGGAGGCTCTCGACGCGCTCGGCTTTCACAATAGCAAGCTGGCCATGTTTCAAGACGCGCTGGCGGCCGGCGCCCCCATCGACCTGGCCGTCAATCTCGGCAATGAACTTTACACGCAGAAGCGCTACGTGGACGCGGCGGTGGCGCAGCAGAAGTATCTCGATGCCGAGCCCGACGGCGCGCATGCCGCGCTGGCCGAATACAACCTGGCCAACGCCTATTTCCGCCTGAACGATCACGAAGGGGCCGAGAAGCTCTATCGCAGCGCATTGGCCCGCGAGCCGCAGCGCAAGGCGTTTTCTTACATGCTGGCCTATTTGCTCGATTCGCTGGGTCGGCAAGATGAGGCGCTGGCGGTCCTCGACGAGGCGTTGCAGACCCCCAATCCCGACGATCGCTTCACGGCCCGGCTCTACGAAGAACGGGCCTTCATTCATGCCGAGCGACAAGACGGGCAGAACAGCCTGCTCGATGTGACCCGGGCCATGGGGTTCGGCATCGACACGGTCGAGGTTCACTATCTGCGTGGCCGCGCCCTGGCGCTCCTGGGCCGCTTGCCCGAGGCTCGTGAGGAAATGCTCTACGTGATCGAGCGGCAGCCCGATCACCCCGATGCCCAGCGTGCCCTCAAGTTGATCGGCCAGGTGCTGGGCTGAGCCCTTTCCCTCACGGGTAGGTGTAGGTTGCATCCAGCCCGAGGGGCAGACCCAGGCCCCAGTAGCCGAGCAGCAACAACGTCCACAACACCAGAAAACTCAGCGAGTAGGGCAACATCAAAGAGATCAACGTGCCGATGCCCGTCCCTTTCACGTAACGCTGGCAGTACACCACCACCAGCGGAAAGTACGGCATCAAGGGAGAGATGATGTTGGTGGCCGAATCGCCGATGCGGTAGGCCGCCTGCGTCAGTTCGGGAGACAGCCCGAGCTGCATCAGCATGGGCACGAAGATCGGGCTCAACAGGGCCCACTTGGCGGACGCCGAACCGATCAGGATATTGAAGCCCGTGGTGATGGCGATCACGCCGACGATGCTCACCTGGGGCGACACCTCGAGCCGCTTGAGCAACTCGCCCCCCTTCAGGGCAATCAGGATACCCACGTTCGATTCCTTGAACGCATACAGGAACTGGGCCGCCACGAAGGCCAGCACCATGTAGTAGCTCATCGTCCCCATCGAGCGGCTCATGCCCTGGATCACGTCGCGATGGCTGCGAAACGTGCCCGCCAGGTAGCCGTACACCATGCCGGGCACGAGGAACAAGAGAAACATGAAGGGCACGATCCCTTGCATCAGGGGAGCGTCGGCCACGAGCAGCTCGCCGTCCTTGTTGGCCCACACTGAATTGGGCACGAGCGCTGCCCAGGTGAGGGCCGCCAGGATCGCAACGACCGACAGCAACGCCCACAGCAAGCTGCGCCACTCGCGCGGCGTCAGCGCTTCCATGGTTGGCATGTCGGCCGGGTCGCCGTCGACCGGCACCTTCTTCAGCCGCGGCTCGATGACGCGGTCGGTCACATACCAGGCAATGCCCACGACCACGGCCGTCGAGGTGGCCGTGAACCACCAGTTGCAGAGCGGGTTCACCGTGCGAGCCGGATCGATGATCTGCGCCGCGGGCTGCGTGAAACCCTGCAAGAGCGGATCGAGCATGATCGGAATGAAGTTGGCGCTGAGCCCGCCCGAGACGCCGGCGAAAGCGACCGCGATGCCAGCGAGCGGATGGCGGCCTGCCGCGGCAAAGACCACGGCGCCGAGCGGGATGACCACCACGTAGCCGCTGTCGCCCGCGGCGTGGCTGAGGATGGCCACCAGCATCACCATCGGCGTGACCAGGCGGGCCGGTGTCACGCTCAGCAGTGCCTTCAGTCCCGCATTGATGAAGCCGGCGTGCTCGGCCACGCCCACGCCGAGCAGCACGACCAGCACCATGCCCAGGGGCGGGAACTCGACGAAGGTCTTGACCATCTTGGTGAGAAAGACGACCAGCGATTCAGCCTCGAGCTGATTGTGGATCTGGATGGGGGCAGCGGTCTTGCCCGGCCCGAGCGTGCGCGGATCGATCTCGGAGAACGACATGGTCGACAGCCACGCCGAGGCCAGCCAGGTGATGACCAGCGCGAACAGGAAGAGCATGATCGGATCGGGCAGGCGGTTACCCAGGTGCTCGATGATATCGAGGGTGCGATCTGTCCAGCCGCGGGGCCGCAGCGGTTCATCGGCGCGCTCGTCCTCGCCCGGGACTTGAATGTCGTCGGCCATGATCGTCTCCGCAGAGTCGAGCAAGGGGTTCGGGAGGGATTGTACGGCAAACGGGCGACCGAGTCGCCCAGGAAACCGAACGCTTTTCGCCGGGTGCCATGGTGGAATCACTCCTGCCCATTGCAGCCTCCCGAGTTAGGGAAGTTCCTTGATGCTGCGCCGCCAAGAGGGGACGAATGAGTGTCAGGAATATCTGTCAGGGCCGAAGCTTGCGGGGGGGCCACGTGGTTGTTAGAGTCGCCTCAACCTGTCACCTGTCACCCTCACTTTCATCGTGGAGACGCCCGAATGAGCCTTGTCGTTGCTTCCAGGTATCTTGGTTTCGGACTGATGAGCGCAGCCCTCCTGGTGCTCGCGGGCTGTAGCAAGGCGCCAGTTCCCACGCCCGAAAACCACAATGTGGCGCAAGCGGACCCGCTGCAATCTGCGAAACCCATCCCGGCGGAGAAACAGCCCGCTGACCTACCCGCCAAGGAGGTGAAGCCGTCGGAGGCGACGAAGCAACCGGGGATCCAGCTACACCCAGTGACCGAGCCGATCGAGCCCCCGCCGCTGCGCGGCCTGGTGCCAGTCAAGCGCGTGACTGTTCCCGACTCCGAGGGGGCCAATGACGTGGCCTTCACGCCCGCGGGCAACCTGCTGGCGTTCGCCGGCATCAGACCGGCCATCTGGGACATCAAGGCGGGCCAGCGCCAGCAGTTCGAAGACAGCAAGAACCTGGCCCAGGCGGTGCTGTTCGCCGATCAGGGCAAGACGATGATCTCGGCCGGCGCGGGCCAGGAGATCATCGTCTGGGACGTGGCCAGCGGCAAGCAGAAGAACGTGATCAAGGTCGAGGCGGACAGCGTGCGCTCGCTGGCCCTGTCTCCCGACGGCAAGACGCTCGTGCACGGCTTCGACGAAGGGGCCAAGGTGCTCGACTTTCCCTCCGGCAAGGAACGGCTGACGTTGAAGATGGAAGACAGCCCCAAGCTGCTCGCCTTCGTGGACGGGGGCAAGCGCCTGATCGCCGTATCCTTTAGCAAGTGGTACACCTTCGACCTGACGACGGGCAAGGGAATGGAAAATCAGCCCGAGGAAGGGCCGCTGGCCGTGACGGACAGCGGCAAGCTCGCCGTGTTCCACGAAAGTGGGGAGCGCGACCTCATGGTGCGCGAGCTGACCGGGAACAAGGAAGTGGCCCGGCTGACCGGCCTCACGGCGTTTGTAACCTGTGCAGCCATTGCCCCGGACGGCAAGACGGTGGCCGCCTACGACTTCGAGGGAATCGTGCGCATCTGGGACATGCCCTCCGGAAGGCTCCGCGGCGGCATTCGCGCGCGTGGCATTGACAAGCTGAGATTCTCGGCGGACGGGCAACAACTGGCCGCCTGCGGCTTTGGCGACGATGTGTCGCTTTGGCAGATGGAAGAAGGAGTGCTGCCCCCTTTGCCCAGGCATCTGGTCGTGGCCGAGACCCTGTCGACCGGCAACGAAGCCTATGACGTGGACATGTCCGCGAATGGCAAGGTGCTGGCCGCGGGCGGCAAGGGAGGCATCAAGCTCTGGGACCTTGCCACGCGCAAGCCGCTCGGCCATATCGAGGTCGAGGACGACTATGCGATGCGGGTCGCCCTTTCACCCGACGGCAGTCTGGTGGCCTGGCGCACCGAGAGAAGTTTCACGGCCCACGTGGCCGAGGTGCCCGCCGGGAAACTCAAACACACCTTGGAGGGCCATTCCGGTGCTGTCCGCGACCTGATCTTCACTCCCGACGGCAAGTCGCTGATCACCGGCAGCAGCGATGGCACCATCAAGTTGTGGGACATGAGCAGCGGGAAGGAAACGGGCAGCCTGTCGGGGCACGGCGAGGTGCGTTCGGTGGCCCTCGCGCCGACCGATCCCAACCTGCTGGCCTCGGGAGGCTTTCGCATCGCGGCCGGGGAATCGCACGGCGAAGCCAAGCTCTGGGATCTGAAGATGATGAAGGAGACCGCCGCGCTGCCTGTGAAGGGGAACCGCATCTCTTGCGTGTCTTTCTCGGCGGACGGGAAG
>JBFWSD010000148.1:0-9507 GCA_050248575.1 Gemmataceae bacterium | reverse complement strand
CGCTGGTCGCTGGGGACGGGTTTGCCGTCGAACTCGAGAAGGATGTCATGCGGCTTGAGGCCCGCCTTGGCGGCCGGCATGTCCGGCACCACCTGATCCACGATCAGGCCGATGTTCTTGGTGAGATTGAGTTGTTCGATCAACAGGTCGCTGGGCAGCGACAGCTGCACGCCCAGGCGAGCCCGCTCCCGCCATGTCTGAGGACCGTAGGGAACCATCACGCCCACGCCGGGCTGCGGCACGAACGGAACATAGGGGGGCTGGACAGGAATGGCTGGCTGCCCGGGAAAACCTGGCTGGAACTGCATCCGGGCAGCGCGGGCCGCTTCCGCCGCGCGGCGAATGGCCTCGGCCATTTCCTTCTGCTGCACGAACGCGGGCTGCCCGGGCACTCCTTGCTTCGGCAGATTGCGATGCAATTGCTCCATGGCTTCGCGAATCCGCTTCTGGAACTCCTCGGGATGGGTGGCCGGATCGATCTCCTTGAGCGCCTTGCGGAGCTCTGCGGCGACCTCTGCCGGCGTCTTGACTTCCTTTTTCTCCGCGGGCGGCTTGGACGGCTTGTCTTCATTGACCGGGACGGCCGCATGCACGCCCAGTCCAGAGACGATGACGGCGAGTGACAAGAGCCCGCCGGCCGTGGCCAGCGTCCACCAGCGCGGGCAACTCCGCTCCACGCGATCGGTCGATTGCAACAACATGGCGATCCTCCGATAAAGGTCCGAAGTGTTTCCCGAGACGCCGGTGGCCCGCACGGGGATGGCCGGCGCTCCACGCAAGTTCAACAAGAACTGGGCATACTCCTCGATGTGTTCGACATGTTCGCTGGCGGCAGCATCCGCCAGGTACTCCTGACACAGTTGCACCTGTCGCTTGATGCGGTGAAACCAGGGCAGCGGGAAGTAGATCAGCTGCGTGATCGTGATCAGCAGCTGCGTCCAGGCGTCGCGGCGCCGCAAATGGGCCAGCTCGTGAGCAAAGACCCAGGGCAACACGCCCGCCGCCTCCGCCCCGCACAACGAAGCGGGCAGCACCACGGCGCGAGAGACTATCCCGCAGCTGAACGGAACACGCACCTCCATCGATACCAGCAGCCTGGTCGCTGGCAGCTTGTCCGAGAAGCGCGCAAACTTCTCCGCAACTGCATCCGGGGCAGGCACCGCGCGGCGAAGCAGTCGTCGCAGGGCCAGATAGCCCGCCAGCCAGCGCAGCAACAGGAAGACCACGACAGCGGCATAGATTTGAACGAACAGCCGGGCGGCTGCGGCCAAGCTATCCTTGAAACCCGGCCCGCTGGATGAGGGCACGATGAGTTCGGAGGGAGTGGTTTCCGCGGCAGGAAGCACTTCAACGACAGCGGGCACCGAGGCGATCTCGGGCTGTTTGAGTGGCTCGACAGGCACATCCGGCTCGATCAACTCCACTGGCCCGGGCTGTTCCAGCGACAACGCTGGCAACGGCTCCTCGGCCCGGACCGCTTCGGGCACCGGATCTGCGCCAACGGCCTCATCCGCCGGAGCGGGCACAAGGGCCGGCGCATTTGCGATCAGCGCGGGCGGCTCGCTTTGGACAGGCGGCTCTTCGAGCGCCGCCGCCGCGGTCTCGACAGGCAGCGGGATCGTCCACCAGGCGGGCAACAAGGCAAGCGCTGCCAGCACCAGGCCCGCCAGCACGCCGCAACGCCCCAGCTGCAAGGATCGGACGGGCTGACGGGAAACGCTCATCAGCCGCCAGACGAGCGCCAGCAGCAGCCCGCCGCCGAGCAGGCTGTGGAGCAGCCAGATGCTTGCTGTCTCGATCATGATCGTCTCCCCGAGGAGAAGTCGCCCGCTACTTGCGCTTGCGCCGGGCGGCAGAAATCAATTCCTGCATCCGCGCCAGCTCTTCGGCCGAAATCCGTTCCGACCGCAGCAGACTCTGCACGAGATCGCCCGCGGCACCGTCGAAGACCCGTTCCAGAAAACGCAGGGCACTGTCGTCGCGAGAATAGCAAGGGGTGTAGATGAAGGTGCGGCCCTGGGCCTCGTGGCGGACCAGCCCTTTGTCTTCCATGATGCGCAGCAAGGTTTGCACGGTGTTGTAGGCAAGGTCCTCGTCCTGGCCGAGCTGGCGGTGCACGTCGCGGACGCTGCACGGGCCATGCTCCCAGAGCACTTTGAGGATCTCGAGCTCGCGGGCGGTTGGAGTGGGTAGTTCGGCCACGGCTGGCTCCACCGAAGGATTAAAGCCTAAAACTTTAGGTATTAAAGCGGCGGAGGGAATGATTGTCAAGAGCGGCCCGGTGGGCGAAGATAGCGGCGAGCTGGTTCATGGTCCCGCGCGGAGAGTGCCTCATGTTGATTTGCCCGATGTGCAAGAAGGATCTCGACGAGCCCGTGCGTGTCTGCCCGCGCTGCCAGGCCGATCTGTCGCTGCTGGCCGACTACGTCGACAACATGCGCGACGGGCTGAGCGATGCCGAGCGCCTCACGCGCAGCGGGCGGCTCGGCGAAGCGGTCTGGGCCTATCTCGAAGTGCTCGAGATCGAACCCGAGAATGCCGCGGCGCGCAAGCAAGTGGGCCGCGTGGTGGCGGCGGTCCGCCATTTCGATCGCACCGCCGTGGGCCGACGCTGGCTGCGTCGACTCGGCCGCGCGCAGCGCTGGCGCGACTGGTGGGCAGAGAACTGGCTGCTGGTCGTCGGCATCGGCTTGCTGTGCGTGGCAGCTTGTGGTGTGGGCTATCACTTCGGTTTTCGCGCGGGACTCGCGTGGCAGACGCCGCAAACGCGCGATTTCGAGTTGACACCTTCTAGCCCGGTACTATAATTCACTTTGCTTGGAGAGTGACCAACCGATCTCTGAATTTCCCGAGAGACTTTGCGTATGAAGATCAGGCTGTTCCGAATC
This sequence comes from Gemmataceae bacterium, assembly GCA_050248575.1. GTDB lineage: Bacteria > Planctomycetota > Planctomycetia > Gemmatales > Gemmataceae > JBFWSD01. Next base: position 6,619 of record JBFWSD010000148.1, on the reverse strand, counting down.
CGAGGGAGGGGTTGACGCTCTATCCGAATCTCATGGCGGGATAGGGCCAAACCTACACGGGTTTGGCTTTTTTGTTTGTCCCGCGGCTCTAGCGGGTATAGCTCAGTTGGCTAGAGCGCAGCTCTGATAAAGCTGAGGTCCTTGGTTCGAATCCAAGTACCCGCACTGCCTTGACAACCTGGGGATGTAGCTCAACTGGGAGAGCGCGTGGTTTGCAACCACGAGGTCACGGGTTCGAGCCCCGTCATCTCCACAAAAAAATATCGTCGGATGCTTGACGCTCTGACGGTGTGCGATAGAACGATAACTTCCCACTGAGAACTTGACTGGCCGCGAGCGGCTGCACTTGCGAGTGTGTCCGCTCCTGGCCAGCAAAGCCAGGAAGAAAATGAGGCCGCTGGCCTCACGATGTTCTTTGACAATTTGGTAGCGGAATGAGTTGCAAAATCGCACGACGCTTCAACGTGCCAATCCAGGTACGTTGCAGTTTCGAGCGAGTTCTCTGCAAGAGCCTTTAGGAGAAAGAGAAGGATCGTTACTTTTCCACTTACACTCTTGAGGTGAGGTGGAACGGTAGCGTTGGCCAGCCCGGCTGATCGAAGTGGCGACACGGAGAGAGGACGGGATGAATGCGGCCAAGCTACTAAGGGCGTGTGGGGGATGTCTTGGCGCCAGGAGGCGATGAAGGGCGTGGAAGACTGCGATAAGCTCGGGGGAGCTGTCAAACAAGTATTGATCCCGAGATGCCCGAATAAGCCTGTGCTGAATCCATAGGTACAGGCGGCGAACGGAGGGAACTGAAACATCTCAGTACCTCCAGGAAAGGAAAGCAACAGCGACTGCCTGAGTAGCGGCGAGCGAAAGGGCACCAGCCCAAACCACTGGGACTTGTCCCGGTGGGGTTGTAGGACCGGTGTTTAGAAAGCAAGTACCCTAGCAGAACTTGACTGGAAAGTTGGACCATAGAGGGTGATAGTCCCGTAAGCGAAAGGGGAAAGCGGACGATCCGGCACCTGAGTAAGGCCTAGCACGTGAAACTAGGTCTGAATCTGCGAGGTCCATCTCGCAAGGCTAAGTACTCCCTGGCGACCGATAGTGAACCAAGTAGCGCGAGCGAAAGATGAAAAGAACCCCTACAAGGGGAGGGATAAGAACCTGAAACCACATGCCTACAAGCGGTCGGAGCCCGTATAGAGCTGTTCTGCAGCTCGAGGGGTGACGGCGTGCCTTTTGCATAATGATCCGGCGACTTACGGTCGTAAGCAAGGTTAAGCCGCTCTGCGGCGGAGCCGAAGCGAAAGCGAGTCTGAAATGGGCGTCAAGTTTACGGCCGTAGACGCGAAACCACGTGAACTACGCATGGGCAGGATGAAGTGGGGGTAATACCTCATGGAGGTCCGAACTCACTAGTGTTGAAAAACTAGGGGATGACCTGTGTGGAGGATTGAAAGTATCATCAAACGTGGAGATAGCTCGTTCTCTCCGAAATAACTTTAGGGTTAGCGTCATATTAGTTGGCAACGGGGGTAGAGCGACTGAATTCGAAAGGGGGCCTACCCGGCTACCCTTCGAAACCAAACTCCGAATACCGTTGTACCAAGGTATGGCAGCTAGACGGCGAGGGATAAGCTTCGTCGTCGAGAGGGGAACAACCCAGATCGCCCGCTAAGGTCCCGAAGCCATGCTCAGTGCGAAAGGAAGTTGGACTCCCGAGACAGCCAGGATGTTGGCTTAGAAGCAGCCACCATTTAAAAAGTGCGTAATAGCTTACTGGTCAAGGAGTCCTGCGCCGATAATGAACGGGACTAAGCATGGCACCGAAGCGGCGGGTATCCGTAAGGGTACGGTAGGAGAGCGTTGCACGCTAGGTTGAAGGTGGACGGATAACGACCACTGGACGAAGTGCAAGTGATTATGCCGGAACGAGTAACGATAAAACGGGTGAGAATCCCGTTCGCCGAAAGCCTAAGGTTTCCTGGGGAAGGTAAATCCGCCCAGGGTTAGTCGGACCCTAAGACGAGGCCGAAAGGCGTAGTCGATGGACGGCAGGTTAATATTCCTGCACCACCTATGGCGGTCGAAGGCGTCAGGACGCTGTGAGGAAGGGGAGCACCGTGGTAGATCGGTGTCCCGCAAGGGCGAGGGCATTTACGATCCCGAAGTCCTCGGATCCACAGTCAAGAAAAGCCGACGCCGGACAAAATAGGTGCCCGTACTAAAACTGACACAGGTAGGCGAGATGAAGATTCTAAGGCGCTCGAGAGAACGCTCGTGAAGGAACTCGGCAACATAACCCCGTAACTTCGGGATAAGGGGTGCCTCTGAGGGTGTCAAAGCCCCCGGGGGCCGCAGTGAAAGGGGTCTGGCGACTGTTTACTAAAAACACAGGACTCTGCCAACTCGTAAGAGGATGTATAGAGTCTGACGCCTGCCCGGTGCCGGTAAGTTAAGGAAGAGGGTCAGCCGCAAGGCGAAGCTCGCAACCGAAGCTCCGGTAAACGGCGGCCGTAACTATGACGGTCCTAAGGTAGCGAAATTCCTTGTCGGGTAAGTTCCGACCTGCATGAATGGCGTAACGACCGGACCACTGTCTCCACGAGCGACTCGGTGAAACTGTAGTTGTTGTGAAGATGCAACATACCCGCAACTAGACGGAAAGACCCCGTGAACCTTTACTGTAGCTTAGTATTGGGTTTAGGCCCAGCATGCGTAGCGTAGGTGGGAGACTATGAAAAGGGTACTCCGGTACTCTATGAGTCGACAATTGAAACACCACCCTTGTTGTGCTTGAATTCTAACCCCGTCCCGTGAAACCGGGCGGCGGACAGTGCTAAGTGGGCAGTTTGACTGGGGCGGTCTCCTCCCAAACGGTAACGGAGGAGTCCAAAGGTACCCTCAGCCTGGTTGGCAATCAGGCAAAGAGCGCAAAGGTAGAAGGGTGCTTGACTGCGAGACCCATGAGTCGAGCAGAGACGAAAGTCGGGCTTAGTGATCCGGCGGTGCTGGATGGAAAGGCCGTCGCTCAACAGATAAAAGGTACTCCGGGGATAACAGGCTTATCTCCTCTGAGCGTTCACAGCGGCGAGGAGGTTTGGCACCTCGATGTCGGCTCATCGCATCCTGGGGGTGGAGAAGCTCCCAAGGGTTTGGCTGTTCGCCAATGAAAGCGGTACGTGAGCTGGGTTTAGACCGTCGTGAGACAGGTCGGTCCCTATCTGTTGTGGGCGTAGGAGACTTGAGAAGTTTTCTCCCTAGTACGAGAGGATTGGGAGGGACGTACCTCTGGTGTGCCAGTTGTCGCGCTAGCGGCACCGCTGGGTAGCTACGTACGGAAAGGATAAACGCTGAAGGCATATAAGCGTGAAACCCTCTTCAAGATTAGGTCTCCTGTTCTTCGGAACGAAGGCTCCTGGAAGACTACCAGGTCGATAGGCTGGATGTGTAAGGCCAGTAATGGTCTCAGCTAACCAGTACTAACAGCCGAACGCTTGACCGCATTCATCCTTTTCTCTGCCGTGTCCTCACCAGACACGCTTCTCCCTAAGAAGCCCGCGCAGAGACAACTCATCACCCGCTACCAAAGAATCAACAGGGCGTGTCGGCAGACATGTCGGCACGTCCTCTTCCGGTAACCATACCTGGATGGATACACCCGTTCCCATTCCGAACACGGCCGTTAAGCATCCAGGGCCGATGGTAGTGCCTTCAGGCGCGAGAGTAGGTCATTGCCGGATTTTGTAAGAGCCCGCCGGCCTAAAGCCGGCGGGCTCTTCTTTTTGCCCCCGCAACAGCCACCTCTTCCCCCGTTCCGTCTGATACCTCGCTTCCGTCAGGTTGGTTCCAGCGCAGACAGACACACCGGACACATAGTTTGGCGGCCACGGGCGCAGTATTGAGGTTAATACACCACAGCGCGCTCGGTGCATGCGACAGCTTGTGCGCGCTGTGGGCCAGCGGGCTTGTGGCTTGCACACTTGAAATTCGGCTTTTTTCTCCCCAAGCCTGGAAAATGCAAGGGTCTGGAGCGATTGCACAACAGCCGTCGCTGTGCAACCGAGGTGTGCAAGCAGCCAGATCGTTGCCAGCCCAAAATCTGGCTCGATGAAAAAAATCGGAGAAAGGAACGATACAGGTATGCGCGCCGCTTCTTGTGCCCTGGTGGGCGTCGGGTCGTCTGCCGCGAGTATTTTGTCGGGCCACTCAGTTCGATTGCGGGCCGGAGTCGCGCAGCCGGCGCCGCAGGTAGCGCGCGCGGGCCGCGTTGCGGTCTTCGCCGTCGAGGACGGTGTTCAGCAGCTTCTGCAAGTGCGCGGGCTGGGTCTGGATGAACAGCTCGTTCACCGTGGGGATGGAGATGTCCTCGAGCAGGCCCAGGTTGATGCCGAGGCGGACGCTGGAGAGAAGGTCCATCGTCTCTTCGCTGGTCATCATGATGGCGTTGCACAGGGTGCCGTAGGCGCGGAGCACCTTGTCGTGCAGGACTTGCTTGGTTTCCTTGACCAGCGTCTGGCGGGCCTGCCGCTCGTAGTGGATGATCTGCGGGATGACGTCGCGGATTTCTTTGAGGATGGTGGTCTCGCTCTTGCCGAGCGTGACCTGGTTCGAGATCTGATAGAAGTCGCCGGAGGCGCGGCTGCCCTCGCCGTAGAGCCCGCGCACGGCCAGGTTGATCTTCTGCAAGGCGCGGAAGACCTTCTCGATCTGCTTGGTGAGCACGAGAGCGGGCAGGTGCAGCATCACGCTGGCGCGCATGCCGGTGCCCACGTTCGTGGGGCAGGCCGTCAAGTAGCCGAATTCTTCGCTGAAAGCGTAGGTGACGCGCTGTTCCAGGGCGTCATCAAGGCGGTCGATCACTTGCCACGCCTCGTCGAGGGCAAAGCCGGAACGCATGACCTGCAGGCGGACGTGATCTTCTTCGTTGACCATCAGGCTGGCGGTTTCCTGCGGTTCGAGGGCGACGCCGCGCGGCCCGTCGGCGGCGACCAGTTCGCGGCTGATCAGTTGCCGTTCGACGAGGAATTGCCGGTCCAGCGTGGAGAGCGTGGGCAGATTCCAGTAGTTGAGTTTGATGTCGAGGTCGAGCTTGCCGATCCGGTCGCGCAGCATCGACTCGATTTCCCCTTTTTGGTGGGCGGAGGCCCGGTTGGTGAAGGGGAAAGCGTTGAGGTTGCGGGCCAGGCGGATCCGGCTCGAGATGACGATGTCGGACTCGGGGCCGTTGCCACGCAGCCACTCACCACAATGTTGGGTCATGTTATCCAGGTTCATCCGCGGCTTCCTTCTGACGCAGCAGATCGCGCAAGCGGGCGGCTTCTTCGTAAGCTTCCTGCTCGACGGCGCGCTGCAGTTTTTTTCGCAGCTCGACCAGCTCCGCCATCTGGGCCGCCCGGGGCCGATGGCGCGGGACCTTCCCTACATGCTTACTCGACCGGTGGATGCGCTGCAAGAGCGGCTCCAATCCAATCCGGAAGACGTCGTAGTCGTTGGGGCAGCCCAGGCGGCCCTCGGCGCGAAATTCCATGTACTTGATGCCGCAGGCGGGGCAACTCAGCCGCGACAGCTCGTCCGACTGGCTCAGGTTCTGCCCGATCCACGATTGCAGCAGCGAGGGGAGGTTCAGCTTGAACATCTGCTGCTTCTCGGCACAGGCCTGGCACAGGTGCAGTTCTTTCTTCTGCCCGTTGATGATGTCGGTCAGGTGCACCGTGGCCGGGCTCGAGCAAGACTGGCATTTCATCCCTCGTCCCTCCCTGAACGACGGACGCGCGCTGCGCCCGCCTGCACTGTTCCGCTGGAAACCGCCGGGCGGTTTCAGGCCTCTTCGAGCTCGCGAATCCGGTCGCGCAGCCGGGCGGCTTCCTCGTACGCTTCTTTGGTCACGGCCTGCTGCAGTTGCTTGCGCAGGCGCAGCAGTTCCGATTGCGTTTGCTTGTTCTGGGGCATGCGGCGGGGCATCTTGCCGCAATGTTTGGTCTCGCCGTGAATGTTTTCGAGCAGCGGGACGAGCTCCTCGCGAAACTCTTCATAGTCGTGCGGGCAGCCCAGCCGCCCGCTGTTGCGGAACTCGATGAACTTGATGCCACACTCGGGGCAGGAGCGCTGGTTGAGTGCCGCCGCTTCATCACCTTCTTCGGAGCCGATTTCGAGAGCAGCCTTGCCCGCGGCGGCCGCCTTCTGTTGCGGCTCATACAGATACCGGTTTGCACACTCCTCGCACAGATGCAATTCCTCAAATTGTTCATCACTAACGATTTCGGTGATGTGCAAGGTCGCCGGCTTCGAGCATTTCTGGCATTTCATTGGCGCAGGCTCCCTCGTGGTCGGGCAAGCAGCGCGAAAGCAAGACGCTGCCCATCGCAATTCTAACAGGGGGTAGCAGGGTGTCAAGAACAGCGAGTGGCACGCATCAAGCCACGCAGTTGCTTCCGATGCAACGGGTTCCGCCGAGCGGCTCGTTGACTCCTGTGCCCGCCAGGGCGACAATGGTCGGTGACTCGAATCGATCCTTGACCCGGGAAACCATGTCCAGATTGCCCTCAGAGCGGGCACGCGGCTGGCGTGTCTTCGGGATGCTGTTGCTCGGCACCTTGCTGTTCGGGATCGTCCACGCACAGGCGCC
>JBFWSD010000147.1:0-9523 GCA_050248575.1 Gemmataceae bacterium | reverse complement strand
CCCGTGCCGGGAGAACTGGTCCATCTGGAAGGCACTCCGACCGTGGTCGGCAATCGCCTCTACATGGGGGGCGGGGCCGCCGGCGTTCTCTGCGTCCAGATCGACAAGCTCAGCCTCGACGGCAAGGAGATGGACTTGCCCGCTGTCCGCAAGCACATCGAGGGCAAGTGGAAGGAACTGCTCGCCAAGTACGAGGCCGACAAGAAAAAGGACCCCGAGTTTGCCGTCAAGCCGAACGAGGATCAGTTGCCCAAGCCAGTGCCCACGGTTCTCTGGCAAGCGGGCAAAGAGAAATGGCACGTGGATGCCCCGGTGGCTGTCGCGGGGGACAAGGTGCTGGTGGCTTCCGCCTTCCTCGACAAGGAGAAGGTCGGCGACCGGGCCCTGTTCTGCCTCGATGCCAAGTCGGGCAAGCAACTCTGGCGGGCGCCGCTCAAGCTCAACCCATGGGGTGGCCCGACTGTGGCGGGCGACCTGGCGATCGTCTCGGGCAGCACGATCGGCTACGACCCGAACGTGCTCAAAGGCGCCAAGGGAGAGATCACCGCCATCGCCATCGCGGACGGCAAGGAAAAATGGAACAAGACGCTGCCCGGCGGCGTGCTGGCCTGCGTGGCCGTGGCCGATGGCAAGGTCATCGCCTGTGCCACCGATGGCAAGGTTCGCACCTACAACCTGGCGGATGGCGGGCTGGGCTGGTTCTACAACGCCGACAAGACGCCGATCTTCGCGGCCCCGGCCGTGGTGGCCGGCGTGGTTTACGCGGGCGACCTGCGCGGCGTTGTTCATGCCATCGATCTCAAGACCGGCACCGCCAAGTGGAAGCTCGACCTGGGCGCTGACCCGGTCAAGGCCCCTGGGATGATCTATGGCGGGCCCGTTGTCGACAATGGCCGCATCTACGTCGCTACCTGTAACCTGAACGAAGCCAACAAGCCGACTGCAGTCGTTTGCATTGGACAATGAACTATCGATCGACCACTGACCATTGCGAGTGAAGCCATGACCCGATACTTCATCACGACCGCCGCTGTTCTGGGGATTCTGAGTGCGGGCTGCAGCAAGCGGGCGACCACGATCGCGCTCGATCCGGGCAGCGCCAACGTGTCGGCATCGTCGGATGCGGTGGCCCAGGCGAGCACGCCGGTGCCGGTAGCGGTCGCTCCGGCGGCGGTCATTGGCCAGGCCTTCCCCGAAGGGGCCGAGGGCAAGCTGCTCGTCGACAAGCTCAAGCCGGCCGAGGTGGGCGTGCCCGCACGCGAGACGCGCGATGCGCCACTGGCAGTTCGCCCGCCGAAGCAGGTTGAGAAGCCGGAACCGCCGTTGCCCGAACAGCGAGCCGAACTCCAGCGCGGCGAACTGGCCCGGATCGAAAAGCCGGTCCGTCCGTATCTGTTGCCCGGCGAGCCGCCGCTGGCGCGTGAGGTGCTCGAGCCGGCGCTGCCGCAGCGCATCTTCCTGATCGCCGTCGCGCCGCCCGTGCGAGTGCCTTCGCTCGACGTGGAGAAGATGCAGCCGTTGCCCTATCTGAGTGATGGCCCGGCGGCGGATGCGGCTTCGAGCGTTGATCCCACGGCGGGTTTCTCGCGCAATCTCGCCCTCACCACGCAGGCCCCGCCGCGTGCCAATCCCGCTCCCTTCCAGAGGCTGGAACTGCCCGACCCCTTCCGCGATCGTGCCACGGTGCAACTGAAGGTAGTGCCCGCGGAATCGACCAGCCCGTCGAGCCCGGAGGGGAAGAAGCCGTAAGCGATTCGAAGAGCAACATGTCGTTGCACGATCGCTCCCGTCACTCACGTTCTGGGCTCGCCACGCGAACGGTGCGCGTTCGCCAAGAGCAACGGCGTGCTGCGCATGGGCACTTCAACATGCCCAGAAACTTGTTTCTGGCGCTTGTGGGGTATGCTAGAATCAACCCCTGATTGGACTGTTGTTTCTTCGGAACGATTCCGGCTTCTTCAGCTGTCGAGGACGCCATGTTCAAGTGGTGGGGTCGCCGCGAAACCAAACCCACGCCGCCCCTGGTGGAACGTCGCGGTGCCGAGCGTCATGCCCTGGGTCTGAAGGTCAACGACAAGCTCACCGTATCGGTGGGCACGGCGTCGTGGCCCGCGGTCGTGTACGATCTCTCCACCACCGGCATCGGGCTGATCATGGGCGTCCGTCCCGACGCTTCGTCCGCTTTCGACATCAAGCTCCACTGTGTCACCAAGGGCGTGGCCTATACTCTGCACGCCCAGGTAGTGCGCACCATTCTCTTGCCCGACGGCAACTGGTTCTGCGGCTGTGCCCTCACCGAGAACCTGCCTGAAGAGGACATCAAGAAGATCCTCTGACGGTCCAGCATTTGCCGCAATGCACGCACAGAACGCAGACGATCAAGATTGCCCATCCGCACCATCTCCGTGTGCCCGCGGGTGAGTATCTGGGTTACTTCCTGTTTCCAGTCACGGTTGAGTGGATGGAGGTAGCCCATGAAACCGATCCTTTCGACCACGCCGCCGGGCCACTACGTCGTCCTTTACGACGGGCTGTGCCGCTTCTGCACCGCACAGGCGGGCCGGCTGCGCCGCTGGACGCGGGCCGATCGCGTCGAGTTTGTCGATTTTCAGTTGCCCGGCATGCTCGAACGCTTCCCCGGTTTGACACACGACACGTGCATGACAGCCATGCAGGTGATCGACCCCGCGGGCCGCATCTATTCCGGCTTTGAAGGTGCCGTCCGCATCCTTGCCACACTTCCGGTCATCGGCCGGCTTGCTTACGTCTATTATGTTCCTGGCCTGCGCTGGGCTTGCGATCGGTTGTATGCCTTGATCGCGGCCCGGCGTTATCGCATCATGAAGCAAGAGGCAGCTGCCTGCACGGGCACCTGCTCCCTTCATCTGCGATCCCGATCCTGAGCGCGCAACAGGAAAGGAGCTTCCCATGGCCAACAAGGAACGTACCTACAGCGACGAGGAAGTGGCGGCCCGCCTGCAAGAACTCGGGCTCGACGCCTGGTACCTCGAGGATGGCTGGATCCGTCGCAAGTACAACACGGATGGCTGGCCCACCACGCTGATGCTGGTCAATACGGTCGGCTTTCTGTGCGAGGCCGCTTACCATCATGCCGACCTGGCCGTGACCTATGCCAAGGTCTGGGTTAAGCTGATGACCCACTCGGCGAAGGGCATCACCGACAAGGACTTCGCGCTGGCGAAGAAGATCGAGGAAGTGGCCCTGTGGCGGCCCGAAGCGGGCGGCCCGCTCGAAGGTACGCCCAACAAGTTCGTCGAACGCAAGAAGTAAGGACCGCTCGAGCACGGGGCTTTTGACACTTTGCGGGCAGCGCCCGGTGGGATACGATGACCCTCAGCTTCCTGCTGACAAGTGGAGAGGGCCATCATGACCGCGCGCATATCACCCGAGAACTACACTTCTTATCGTGGTTTGCCGACGCTCGCCGGGCTGGCGACCATCGCCCGGGCCGCTCAGCCCGGGCTCAGTATCGAGGCCTGCGTCAGTCGCCTCAAGCGCTATCACTATGCCTTCGTTAGGCTGCACGAGGTCCTCACGGCGCGGATCACTGCCGAGCCCATCTATGAGCTGAAGTCGGGCTTCGCGCACCATGCGTACCTGTGTGCCGAGCACGTGGCGGCCCTGCGTACGCGAGTAGGTGAGATGCGTGAGCCGCCCCTCGGGCTGGAAGACGTGCCCCATGCCGCGTTGCAGGCATTCTTCGATGAGCTCCGGGCCGCGCCGACGACGGCCGAGTTGCTGGTTGGCGTGTACGAGAAGGCGTTGCCCGCCCTCGATCGGGCCTTGGCGAAACACGTGGAAGACACCAATCCGCTGGCCGATGCTCCGTCGGTGCGGGTGTGTCGGATTGCCCGCTTCGAGATTGCCGACTTGCTCGATTTCGGGCAGAAATCGATTGCCAGCCTCGTCGATGACCAGACGCGGGCAGACATGAACAAATGGCTCACACTCCTCGATCGTCTCCTCGCACAAGCGGGCCACCTCGACGGCACCGCGCCCATCGATGCAGCGGCCCAGATCGAACGACTGCACTCGGCGCAGCCCTACCAGTACGATCCGGTGCCGCGCCGCGACGAGCGGTTCCAGGATCTCTTCAATCAGGGCGTGAACGCCGAGTCGTTCCTCTACAACGAGACTTATCCCCCTCGGGCCAAGGCGCTGATGATGCTCTACAAGCGCATCCGCGAGATCGATGTCCCCGAGATGATGAGCTCGATCATCTTCGAGACCAAAGGCAAGCCCTGGGATTACTACCTGGCCATGACCAGGCAGCTCTGGGATGAAGCCCGCCACGCCATGATGGGCGAGGTCGGCTTCGTCACGCTCGGCGTCGACTGGACCCAGGTCCGCATCACGCACAACTGGTCATTGCGGCTGAACACCGAGTGCAAGCCCATCGAGCGGCACGCTGTGCTCTATTTCATCGAGCAAGGGCTGATGAACCGCACGGGCAAGCGCTACGAGTGGGAGGTGGGCGTGGAATCCGGCATTCCGATCATGGCCACCATCCAGGATTACGACTGGGCCGACGAGGTGCTGCACGCCCAGATCGGCCGCGCCTGGTACATCCCGGAGATCGGCGACTGGAAGAAGGCGCTCGATTACGGCGACCAGTGCTGGTCGCGCATCCTGAGCAACTGGCGCACGGTCCGCGATCAAGGGCTGACGAAGCACGAGAACTGGTGGCCAGCGATTTACCGGCAAGCGTGCGCCAACCTGGGAGACGCGCCGGATGCCGGGGCGCTGGCCTTCGCGGAAACGTATGAAGATGCCCGGGCCGACCTGAAGAACGTGGCCACCAGCGGGTGAGCCCCTGCCGTCGGCGGTGAGCCATGCCCATTGATTTTGATTGCAGCTCGTGCCGACGCCGTATTCATGTGGCGAACGACATCGCGGGCGAGCAATCCTGGTGTCCGCAGCTAGAATCATTCCCTGGAGTTCTGCCCCAAAGCGCCATTCAGGCTGGCCCGATCTTGGCCATGGTGGCCAATGCGGACTATGTGGCTCTCAAGAAACTCGAGGGCCACTAACCAACGAGTGCCGGGGCTTGCCTGGTAAGTGAACAATGCCCATCGAGTTCGACTGCGACTCGTGCCGCCGTCGCATCACGCAACCTGCCGAGCTGGCGGGGCAGCACAGCTCTTGCCCCTGGTGTGACCATCCTGTGATCGTGCCGGCAGCGGCGGCCGAAGTGGAGACGGGCCTGATTGCCGTTCGCCCTGCGCCGATGCCGTTCACCTTCCAGGAGCAGATCCGCGCCAGTGAGAGCCCACGCTGGTCGTGCCCGCATTGTCAGGGGTGGATTCTGGAGGCTGCCCGTGTCTGCCGTTATTGCAAGAAAGAAGTCGACTATCTGCGGCCCGACTGTCCGCGCGAAGCACATGTGCGGGCACACTTGCATGCCAGCATGTCCCTGGTAGCCCGCTGGTGGATCGTCCTCGCCATCACTTCACTGATCGTAAGTGTGCTGGTGTTTGGCCACATCAGGATGGTGTGCATCATTGGTCTGTTGCTGGCGGTCGGCTGGAGTATCAGTGCCGTGCTGGCCTGGCAGAAGAACTCCAGCGGGCTGGTGATCGGGTTGATGATCAGTTACAGCTATGCCGCGGGCGTGCTGGCGTTCGGATTGTTATCTCCTTGCGCCGGGGTGACGTTTGTGCCCGTGGCCGTGCTAATCCTGCTGGCCCACGCCGCCCTTGGAGAAGAGAGCGAACTGGCCAACCTGAAAGCCGCATCAATCAGGGCCGCGGCGGAGCAATCGCCCGAGGGGGACGAAATGCGGCCCTGCCCGCGCTGCGGCGAAACGGTCGCGAGCTCTGCGACCTGTTGCCATTTCTGCACGACCGACTTCGGCGAGCTTGACGCAAAACGCAAGCATGCGGAACATTCGTTTGTGGGCTGGGTCAATCTGACGGCATTCCTCTGGGCTGTTCTGGGAACCTTGAGCCTGTTCGGGGCGGTGTCCGCTTGGGATTTCTGGACGAAGCACCGCCAGCTTGATGCCTGGATCGGGATCTTTGCAATGTTCCCCCCGGTGGCCTGGTTCGGGCTGGCCATCGCGCTCTGCACGCGGCAGGTCTGGGCCCTCCGCGTCGGCATCGGCCTGAGCATTCTGCTGTTGATGAAGTTCTTTCTGGAATTGTCACTGATGCCGTCCGGCTGGCCGGACAGTCCCAGAATCGAACTTGGCGCTTTCTTTGGAGTTGTGCTCACGGGCATCGGGCTGGTCTCGGCTCTTGTCGCCAGCGGGGATCACGCGGCCCGGCAGCGCTAGCGCTGAAGCAGCTATTCAAGTTCCAGATCACCGCAGCGGGTAGCCCAGCCAGTCGCGCGTGGCAAAATCGGCCAGCGTCAGGCCGATCAAGATGAGGAAGAAATAGAGCGAGGCTGCGATGGCCAGCCAGGTCAGTCGGCCGCTGTAGAGCACGTGCATGAAGTAGAGCAGAACGAGGATCGCCTTGGCGCCGGCAATCGTGAGGGCCACCACGATATGCGCCGAGCCCATCTCCACGAACGACATCGCCACCGTCAGGATCGTCAGCAAGACCAGCCCGCCGAAGACGAGCAGGTAGGTGGCCACCGGCAAGACGTGCACATCGGCCGCGCGGTGCTCTTGCTCGTTCACCATAGTTCGGTCCTCGTGGCAATCAGGTAGAGAAGCGGGAACAGGAAGATCCACACCAGGTCGACGAAGTGCCAGTAGAGCCCGGCCAGCTCGATGGGAGCATGCCAGGCGGGCGAGTAGCGGCCCTTGCTGGAGAGGAAGGCCAGCAGGCCGAGAATCCCCAGGCCGATGATCATGTGCACGGCGTGCAGCCCGGTCAGGGTGAAGTAGAAGACGAAGTAGAGCTGCACATTGGCGGGATCGAGTCCACGTTCCACCCACGGGCCAGGCTCGAAGTTCAGCCCGGGGATCAGGTGCTCTTCGTAGTCGAGGTAGTACTCGAACGCCTTGATGCCGAGAAACACCGTGCCAAGCAACATGGTGCCGAGCAAGAGGCGAACCAGCCCGCGCTGGTTGCCCACCTGGGCTGCGCGGACGGCGAGGGCCATGGTCAAGCTCGAGCCAAGCAAGATCAGCGTGTTGAGTCCGCCCAGGCCGACGATGAGCTGTTCGCTGCCCTGCGCGAAGGCCTGCGGATAGAGCGTGCGATAGAGGGCATAGCCAGTGAAGATGGCGCCGAAGATCATGACTTCGGTGACCAGAAAGGCCCACATGCCGAGCGTGGCGGCCTCGCGCTGCTGGTCGAGGTCGTCGAAATGGTGGGCCAAGGCCTCATGATGGCTAACCGACAACGACAGCCTCCTCTCGCGAATAAACGTAGGGCGGCCCGGTCACGATAGGCGTATCGGTGAAGTTCTCGGTGGGTGGCGGCGACGGCGTCTGCCATTCCAGCCCGCTGGCGCCCCACGGATTCGGCCCGGCAAGCGGCGCGTACTTGAGCGACCAGAGGAAGTACAGGAGCGGCACGATGTAGCCAACGCCCAGGATCGAAGCGCCGGCCGTCGACATCACGTTGAGCACCTGAAACTCGGGCACGTATTCGTGATAGCGGCGCGGCATGCCCTGGTAGCCCAGCACGAACTGGGGGAAGAAGGTCAAGTTGAAGCCGACGAAGACGATGATGGCCATCACCCGGGCCCAGCTCTCGGGATACATGCGGCCGCTGATCTTGGGCCACCAGTAGTGAATCCCGCCCAGGTAGGCCATGACCGTGCCGCCCACCATGATGTAATGGAAGTGGGCCACCACGAAGTACGTGTCATGCACGTGCATGTCGATGCCCAGGCAGGCCAGGAATAGCCCGGTCAGGCCGCCGATCGTGAACAGGCCGATGAAGCCCATCGCATACAGCATCGGCGCCTGCCAGCTCACCGAGCCCTTGTACAGCGTCGCGGTCCAGTTGAACACCTTCACTGCGGAGGGGACCGCCACCAGGAAGCTCAGCAGCGAGAAGATCATGCCCGCGTACACGGATTGCCCGGAGACGAACATGTGGTGGCCCCACACCAGGAAGCCGAGGACGGCAATCGAGATGCTGGCAAAGGCCACGAAGGCATAGCCAAAGACCGGTTTGCGCGAAAAGGTCGATACCAGTTCGCTGATCACGCCCATGGCGGGCAGCACCATGATGTAAACGGCCGGGTGCGAGTAGAACCAGAACAGATGCTGGAACAGGATCGGGCTGCCCCCAAGCTTGGGATCGAAGATGCCGACACCCATCAGGCGTTCGACGGCCACCAGGGCCAGCGTGATCCCCACCACCGGCGTGGCCAGCACGATGATCAGGCTGGTCGCGTACATCGACCAGATGAAGAGGGGCAGGCGGAACCAGGTCAGCCCGGGGGCACGCATGCGATGGATGGTGACGATGAAGTTCAGCCCGGTGAAGATCGACGAGAAGCCGGCGACAAAAGCCGCCACGATGGTCGGCACCACGTCGGTACGTGAGGCGCGCGGATCGGTGCTGTAGGGCGTGTAGAAGGTCCAGCCGGTATCGATGCCGCCCGAGAACAGCACCCAGACCATGATCAGGGCGCCAGCCATGTAAAAATACCAGCTCAGCAGGTTGATGCGCGGGAAGGCCAGATCGCGGGCGCCAATCATCATGGGCACCAGAAAGTTGCCCAGCACGCCCGGGATGGCCGGGATCAGGAAGAAGAAGATCATGATGATGCCGTGCAGGGTGAACATCTTGTTGTAGGTGTCGGCCTGCAGGAGGTCGCCCGCGGGGGTCATCAGTTCGAGGCGGACCATGACGGCAAAGGCGCCGCCCACGAAGAACATCAGCGTGATCGAGAGCAGGTAGAGGATGGCAATCCGTTTGTGGTCGGTGGTGAGCAGCCACGATTTCACGCCGAACTGGACGTTCAGGTAGTTCGTTGCCGGCGTCTCGACCGGTGCAGGCTCGGGAGTGGTGATCACGCTACTCATGCCATCTTCCTCTCCGTGAGTCACTCAATCGGCGGCGGCGTCTGTTCCACGCGTGTGGGCGTCTGGCCCGGGCCGAGCGTGCGCATCCAGGCGATCAGTTGCACGTTCTCTTCTTCGCTGAGCTGCCCTTTGAAGGTGGGCATGATGGGCTGGTAGCCCGCGACCACCTTGGCTTTCGGATAGAGGATCGATTCGCGCAGGTACGAGTCGTCGGCAATGACCTTCTCGCCCGTGGTGAGCAAGACCGGTTTGCCGTAAAGGTTTTCCAGGAGCGGCGCGTGCGCCTGCCCGTCGGCGGCGTGGCAGCTGATGCAGCGATACTTGAGGAAGACCTTGCGCCCCTCGAGGGCAGGGGCCCCCTCGGCCTGGCTGTCGAGCCAGGTGGAGTATTCGGCGGCTTCCATGACCACGACACTGCCGATCATACGCGAGTGATCGGTGCCGCAATACTCGGCACAGAAGAGATGGTAGCGGCCCGGCTTGGTGGCCTCGAACCATACGGACGAGGAACGCCCGGGCAGCACGTCCTGCTTCACGCGAAACGCGGGAATGAAGAAGCTGTGGATG
>JBFWSD010000146.1:0-9568 GCA_050248575.1 Gemmataceae bacterium | reverse complement strand
ACAACGGCAACGGCAACGGCAACGGCAACGGCAACGGCAACGGCAACGGCAACGGCAATGGCAATGGCAATGGCAGTGGCAATAACGGCAATGGCCCCCCTGCCGGCAACCCGGGCAAACATCTCGGCTGGTACAAATGAGCGACGACTCTCATCTATTTGCGCGAGGCGATCATGAATGACGTGGATCAATCTCTGGACAGCGCGGCGACGGTCAATCTGGAACAGATTCGCCAGCGTAGCATCGAGGCGACCCCGGCGCGACAGCTCGCCTGCACGAAGGAGAATTCCAGGGCGCGACTGCGTGCCGCGGCCGACCTCGGCGCGAAGATGGGAGTCTTTGGCGGCGTGGCTGCCGGCACGATCTTGATCCTTTTCTTCTGCCTGGGAGGTGGTCTGAGCGGACAGCAAGCGGGCACGCGCTTCCTGACGCTCGCCGTCTTGTTTCTTTGCAGCTTTGGCGCGGCGACGGCGCTGGGCTACCTGATTGGACTGCTGGTGGCCCTGTTGAGGCCCGTGGAAGAGCACTATCGCTACTTGCCTGAGCGGCCCGTGCCGCTGCTGCTCTTCGCAGTCCTGTTGCTGCTCACGGGGATTGCCGGGTATGGCGTGTTCCACGAGTCGGCCCACTGGAAGCTGATGGCAAATGCCTAGCAGTACGTGCGCGAGGGCAAGTTTCTCGAGGCCCGCGCGGTGCTGGATCAGGCCGTGTCTCAGCCTGCCCCACTGGGCATCGCCGATGCCTACAATCTGCGGGGCTGGATTCATGCCCAGCGTGCCGATTTCGCAGCAGCCATTGCCGACTACAACCAGGCCCTGAAGGAAGATCCAAAACACGTGCTCGCCCTGAAGAATCGAGCCTGGGCGCACGATTGCCTCGGGCAAGATGAAGACGCCATGCGGGATTACGCCGCCATAATGCAGCTCGAACCAGCTTCGGCATGGGCTTACAAATATCGAGGCGAACTTCTTGCCCGCAATGGTGATACGGCCAAGGCGCTGGCCGATCTCGACGAAGTCATGCGTCTGGAACCCGACAACCCTTGGCCCCACTGGCGGACCGCCGAACTGCTGCAACTTACCTCGCAAACCGAGGCGGCACTGCAAGCGGCGGGCGCCGCCGTGGAACTCGGCCAGGACGATGCTGCTGCTTATCTGGCACGCGGCCGGGCCAGGCAGGCGCTGGGCCAGTTCAGCGCGGCGCGGGCCGACCTGACGCGGGCTCGCCAGCTCGATCCGCGCCATGCCGACATCGCGCGCGAGCTGGATCTCTGTCGAGCCTGGGAGCAAGTAGCGCGTTGTACCGAAACACTGGATAGCTCTTCAAGCCCGGCCGCCGCGGACCTGCGCGCGCGTGGCCAGGCCTATCTGACACTCGGGGAATTGGATCGCGCCCGGGCCGATTTCGAGGCGGCCCGCGAACGTGAGCCGAAGAATGCGGACGCCTGGATCTACCTCGGCAACCTGAACATGAAAAGAAAAGAACTCGAGCAAGCGCGGGCCGATTACCAGCGCGCCATCGAACTGGCGCCCGAAAACGCGCTGGCCCGCAACAACCGCGGCAAGGCCTTGCTGGAAGCGGGGGACGTACAGGGTGCAATCCAGGATTTCGAACGCGCGCTCGCTCTTGAAGCGCAACTTCCCGAAGCACATTACAACCTGGGCAAACTGTCTTACACCACGGGAGCGAACGGGCAGGCGGTGCGTCAGCTGAGTCTTGCTCTCGAGTCTCGCCCAGGCTGGGTTGCCGCGCTCGATCTGCGCGGCCGTGCCCATCTGGCCGAGAAGCGCCACGACCTGGCCCTTGCCGACTTCGAGGCATGCCTGAATCTACAGCCGGAGCGGACGGCTCACTGGCAACACCTTCTCGGGCTGATCCAGGAACGGAAGGGCAACACCGGCGCGGCGGTGCAGCATCATCGCCAGGCCGTCGAAATCGCCCCCCGCAAGGCTGACTACTATCACGCTTTGGGTCGGGCCTACCTGGCCGACGGGCAATATGAACGCGGCCTTACTGATTTGCTTCGTGCCCGCTGGCTGGGCTGCAAGGGGGCAGATTTCTTGAATGATCTGGCCTGGGCTCATCACCTCAACCGCGACTACGCACAGGCCATCTCGATTTACGACCTTGCCCTCCAGCTCAAGCCTGATGACGCCTGGATTCTGTATCGGCGGGCGCTGGCCAGTATGCGGCTCGGCCGTCATCAAGACGCATTGGCCAATCTCGACCGGGCCGTCCAGCTGCGGCCCGACTACGCTGCCGCCGCCCAGATCCGAAGAGTCCTCAGCGAGGAGAATTGACCAGGGAAGGAACTACTACCCTTTCCAGCCAGCGACGAATCACGCGCTGCTCATCGCCAGACGCCGGCCGATTGCGCTTGCCCTTGGCCTGAATGACGAGGCCGGTGGACGGCTGGATTTCGATGGTCAGGCGGCGCTCACCCATGAACCGAACGGAGACAATCACCGCGTTTCCCGCCGCACACTGCCCGGCATAGGTCGCGACACAATGGTGCAGCGCCTGGCCTTCGCAGAACAACTCCTCGCCCGAGGTGAGTTCCACGAAAGACCAACCTTCCAGTGGCGGGTCAACGGGCTGCCAGCCCCAACCGCGTTGCCGCCAGCGATAGCCTGACCAGGGCCGCGCGAGCTGCCGCCGGTAAGCCAGGCTTCGCTCGAGGACAGCGCGCAGTCCCTTGCCCTTTAACAAGAAGGGCGGCACCCTGTGCCGCTCGGCCTCGGTATGTTCGTGCATCGCCCAGGCGAGAACCTGCTCGCACTGGTCATCGCTGAGCGAATTTCCGTGGGCAATGATCCAGCAGACCGTTGTTTCCCAGAACTCCGCCTGTGATTCCCAGGCCCTCTCGGTGGTATCGATGACAAAAGCGGAATTGGCCAGGACCCGTCGGCAGTCTTCCAGAGAGCCGCCCAGGCGCAAGATCTGTGCGGTGCTGACTTCAGCGACCGGTGACTCCGTGTCGGCGCTGGTCATACGCAAGAAGTGTTCGAAGCGATTCGGAATGTTCCAGCCGAATTGTGCCCTCGAGCGCCGGAGGCTGCCTCCCTGGGCAAGCAGGATGAACCAGCAAAGCCACTTCAACCGGGAAAAACAAGGTTCCTGTGTCCATGTCCCGTAAAGGAACCGGGGCACGCTGAAGCGGACGAACAGGTGATCGATCAGCAAGGACTTGCTCCCGTCCCAGGTGCGCGGGCTGCGGATCCAGAACGGAGCGAACAGGCACGCGTTCCGGACGAGGTTTTCTCCGGCCGCCCGCTTCTTGGCGGCCCTGAGCAAATCATCATGGGTATCTTCGCCAATACAGGCGCGGAGCTCGCGTTGAGTTACAGGATCGTTGGGAAAGTGCGTGATCCATTGGACAAAAGTGGCCAGTCGTTCCTCGAGCTGGGCCGCATCCAACGTGACGACCGGCTCCTCCGTGGAGCGAAGGGCTGCATCCACTGCCCATTCCAGGCGGAAGAGGGGCTCCGGCCGCCGCAAGACTTCTCGTAGCAGTTGCTTCAACTCGGCAGATCGGAGGTCCTCGAAGCAGTCTTCGCGGCGATCATCCCAATCGTAGTCCTCCCAGACCCAGTCCTCATCCAGGGCAATATCATGCCGGCGCTGTCGATACCGGTGTTTGAGCTGCCCGCGGCCCAGGGGCTGGTGCCAGTTCTGTACCTTTCGGCCGTGCAATCGCTGTTTCATTGCGGGGCAACTCAGAACCGTTGGCGACCAGCTCGTGTGTCGTGTCCATGCCAAAGACACGCAGAGTTGTTCGAGGTTCGGGAGTGGTGATGAAGAGTTGGCCACCTTGCTACGATCGGCCGTCGCGCGAACGAAGCTCAGCTCTCGAGGTCGATACCGTGGTGGCGTAGCTTGGTGCGCAAGGTGGAGCGGTCGATCCCCAGGATGCGGGCCGCCTGCGACAGGTTGCCCCCGGAATGGCTGAGCACCTTGCGCAGCAAAGGGGGTTCTGTAACCGCCAGCCATTCGGCATAGAGATCGCGGGTGCTGGCATCGAGGCGTTGCTGAAGAAACGTGTCCATGGCCACGGTCTCGGCCGAGAAGCGGCTCGCAGAGTGCTGGCCGTGCAGCACGGGCGGCAGATCCGCCGCGGTCAAGACAGGGCCGCTGGCCTGAAGCATCGATTGCTTGAGCACGCTTTGCAGCTCGCGCACGTTGCCCGGCCAGGAATACTCGCGGAGCATGTCCTTCACTTCGGGGGCAATATGCTGGATGCTCTTGTTCAGTTCGCGATTGAACTGGGCCACGAAATGGTCCACGAGGCGAGTGAGGTCCTCGCCCCGTTCGCGCAAGGGGGGCAGCTTAAGGCAATACACATTCAGGCGGTAGAAGAGATCGCCGCGAAACTGGTTGGCGGCCACCATGCTCTCGAGATCGCGATTGGTAGCGGCAATCACGCGCACGTCGGTGGTCACGGTTTCGTTGCCGCCCACCCGTTCGAAGCGCTGCTCGTTGAGCACGCGCAGGATCTTGGTCTGGGTGAGGGGGGTCATGTCGCCGATCTCATCGAGAAAGAGCGTGCCCCCGGTGCATTGTTCGAACTTGCCAATGCGGCGGCGTTCTGCGCCCGTGAAAGAGCCCTTCTCGTGTCCGAATAGCTCGCTTTCGAGGAGTGTTTCGGGGATGGCCGCACAGTTGATGGCCAGGAACGGGGCAGCCCGGCGCTTGCTGTGTGCATAGATGGCCCGGGCCACAAGTTCCTTGCCCGTGCCGCTCTCGCCCAGGATGAGGACCGTGACGTCTTGCGCCGCAACCCGCCCGATGCCTTTGTAGACCTCTTGCATGCCCGCGGACTGGCCCACGAGGTTGTCGCTATCTTTGCCCGGCAGGTTTTTCTCGGTCGGGAGTTGCGGCGGCTTGCGCATCAAGCGGCTGGCTTCGACTGCCCGTTCTACCTGGGCAACAAGCACGTCGATCTGCAGCGGCTTGGTGAGATATTCGAAGGCCCCAAGGGCCATGGCCTCGATGGCCGTGCCGGTGGTGCCGCGGCCCGTCATGAAGATGGTGGGCAGCCTGCGGTCGTGTTCCTGCAGGCAGCGAAACGCTTCCAGCCCCGACATGTCGGGCAGGTCGATGTCGAGCAGGATGGCTTCGGGATCGATTTCCTGGGCCTTCTGGATTCCTTCCGAGGCAGTGCTCGCAGTCTGGATGTCGATATCGGAATCCGCGAAGACCACTTTCAAGAATTGCAAAATGGCAGGGTCGTCATCAATCGCCAGGACGACGGGCATCTTCGTAACCCTTTGTCACTTATTCCACTTAAATCCTCCAAGTGGATTTGAGTCTATCGCACCGCAGAGCGGCTGACTAGACAAAACCTGCCGCGCGCGGCTCAGGCCCAGGGCAGATGCCAGTAACGCAATGTGCCGTCACGTCCGCTCGAAAGTGCGTGGCGACCGCTTGGTGCAAAGGCCACGCAGGTGGGCCAGTTCGTGTGACCTGTGAAGCAGGCCAACTCCTGGCACGTTTCGAGATCCCACAGCCTGACGGCTTGATCGCGGCCCCCTGTCAAGGCCAGGCGGCCGTCTGCGGACAGGGCCAAACAGTTTACCCAGCCGGCATGCCCTTCGAGACGCCCCACCTCGGCACCGCTCTCCGCATCCCAGATATGAACACACTGCTCGGAGCCCGCGGCAAGCACACGCCGGCCGTCACACGAGATGGCCGCACACTGAAACAGACAGGCGAAGCCATCGAAGCGCCGGATTTCCTGGCCTGACTCGATCTGCCAGAGGCGAACGGTGTGGTCCCAGCTGGAAGTGAGCAGCGACTGCCCATCGGCGGAGAAGTTAACCGATTTCGCGTCACCCGCGTGTTCGAAGCGCTGCAGTCTCTCGCCGCTCGCGGCATTCCACAGGCGGACGCAGCCGTCACTGCTGGCCGAGGCGAAGTGCTGGCCGTTCGGGGCAAAGGCGAGGCTGTTGACGCTGAAACGCCCCCGGCCTCTGCAGGTCTTGATCGCGCGGCCGCTGGGCAGATCCCAGACCAGTACTTTTCCATCCTCGCCGGCAGTAGCAGCCAGGCTGCCGTCGTGGTTGACGGCCACGGACTTGACGGCGCTCAAGTGGCCCGCCAGACTCCGCGACTTCACGAGGGCCTTCGCATCCCACTGTGCGATCAGCCCCTTGTCGCCCACGACCAGGAAACTCTCGCCATGCGGCAGGTAGGCGAGGCCGTGCAGGTTGCCCGAATGAGCATTCAAGCAAGCGACCTCGCCGACCGGCTGTTCGTGGTCGCTGATGAAGTTGCGTACGGCAAGGGCCAGGGTGTCGTTGGCATTGCGCTGGAGCATGGCTTCCACGAGCTGACGGGCATCGACGAAGGCCTTGCGGTCGAGCATTTCGGCCAGGGCCAGGCGCATCATGTCGACGCGTTCCTCGGAGTTGCGGCCCGCAAATCGTAGCGTCTTGGGCATTTCCACCACGGTGGGCTGGGACGCCCCCTCCGTCCATTGTTGCAACGCCGTCAAGAACTCGTTCATCGATGCGTAGCGGTCGGCAGGTTCCTTGTGCATCATCTTGCGCACAATGTCCGCCAGGGCACGTGGGATCTCGCGCCGAATCAGTTCCATCGGACGCGGCCGGCTCCAGCGATGCCGGTCCAGCTTGTCCATGACATTCATGTCGGGGTACGGGACCTGGCCCGTGAGCAGTTCATAAAAGGTGCAACCGAGGGAATAGATGTCAGCGCGGTGATCGACTTCGTGAGAAGATTCGACCTGTTCCGGAGCGATGTAGTCGGGCGTGCCGATGACCATGCCTTCGTGGGTGAGGCTCGAGGCCGACAGGCCATGGTCGCTGCCCACCAGCCGGGCCAGTCCCAGGTCGAGGATCTTGACCGTGCCGTAGGGTGCTTCCAGGTTGCCCGGCACAGGCGTCAACATGATGTTCGCGGGTTTGACGTCGCGGTGAACGATGCCTTGATCGTGTGCGTGCTGCAACCCGGAAGCCGCTTGCCGCATCAGTTCGCAGACCAGTTCCAGTGGCAGCGGGCCGCTCTGGTGCAGCAACTGGCTGAGCTCGACGCCCTGGATGTACTCCATTACCAGGTACTGGAGACTGCCGAAGCGGCCCGAGTCATGAACACGAACGATGTTCGGATGCCGGAGTAGCGAAATGGCGCCGATCTCCCGTTTGAAACGGCGCTGGGCGTCGGCCTCATCCACGCCGAGAGAGGCCACGAAGAACTTGACGGCAACCACGGCCTGCGACTGTTCACAACGGGCCAGATGGACCACGCCCATGCCGCCGCGGCCCAGCTCGCGCAGCAACCGGTAGCCAGGGATCTTGGGCGCCTCGTGCATGCGCCGCGGTTCCAGGTCTCGTTCCATGATGTGCGAGGTCATTGCCGCCTCCTGGGGTGAAAATCAACTGGATGGGAAGAGTTTTCAGCAGCTAACCGCCGCGCGGACCGACCTGTGCCGCCGGCTTGCCGATCGACTCTCGGGCCGGGGTGCGGCAAATACGTCGTCCTCCCTGCTTGCAGGGCTTTGCCTTCGGAAATGCGCCAGCATTTCATCGTCCCGGCGGCCCCCGTTCGTCGCCGTGCTCGCCAGTTGCAAGAACAGCAACCCGGAAGCAAAACCGCCCACCAGCACGAGCAAGCTAAGCACGAAGGGGATCGTGTAGTTGAACGTGTAGTAGATGTCGAGGCCGACGATCCCCAGAAACCAGATGCTGAACAGGCCGAAGCTGGGCTCAACCGGCAACATCGTTCTCAGGCGTCGACCCAGGCGGGAGAGCGTGGCGGGCTGCTTCATTTCGCAAGTTTGAGTGTTCATCGTGTTTTCCTCTCAGCAGATTTTCTCGGCAACGACATCGACGAAAGCATGTCCCATGCCAGAACTTGTTCGGTGCGCAATTGCATATCCATAAAGGAATTACGGGCAGGCGCCGTTTACGCCTGCTTGTCGAAACCTTCGTCACTGGTGAGAGATTCCACAGGTGCCCGGCAGCGCTTGAGGCCGGTCGAAACCAATCTGGGATTGCCGCGCAACTCCATGGGGAAGGATCCGGCACGTGTGGAACTTTCCATCACTTCGGACCGACCGGAAAGGGCAGAAACATCGGAAAACACAGCGTTTCGGCTCAGGCACGCTAGTTGCTACTTCTTGACTCAGCGGAAACGTTCAACTTCATTGGCCCCTTGTGAGCATTCCCATGACAGCGATGACCACCGCACTCAGCGCAAACCTTTCGCACCTGGAACTGGAGAGGGAACTGCCCGAGACAGTGAGCCTGACGAAATGTTGTGAGTCGCCCCTGCTGAGTCGGCTCCTCAGCACTTCCGTCATTCACTCCGAGGACTGGGATAAACTGTCACGCGAAAAAGTGCAGGAACTGGTGTGCGTCAAGGAGGATGCGAGGCTGCTGAAGGAACTGGAGAGCCAGGGGCTGCTCACTCGCTTTCAGTCCGCCCGGCTGCGCAACGGCCTGTGGCACGGGCTGATCCTGGGCAACTACCGCATCCTCGATCAGATTGGCGCCGGCGGCATGGGAGTGGTCTACCGCGCCGAACATGTACGCCTGCGCCGGCAAGTGGCCATCAAGGTGCTGGCAGTGCGCGGGCAGCACCAGCGGGCTCTGCTTCGCTTCAGCGCCGAGATGCGGGCCGTCGCCAAGATGAATCATCCCAACGTCGTCTGTGCCATCGACGCCGGCAAGGTCGAAGCCGACGAGCTCGGCGGCGCCGAACTGCACTACTACGTGATGGAGCACATTCCCGGCCGTGACCTCGAAAAGCTGGTAGACAGCGACGGGCCGTTGCCCGTGGCCCGCGCCTGCGGTTTCATGCTGCAAGTGGCCAATGCCCTCATCGAGGCCGACAAGCTCGGCCTGGTCCATCGCGACATCAAGCCCTCCAATGTCCTGATCACTCCCGAGGGGGAGGCCAAGCTGCTGGACTTCGGGCTGGTTCATCATTTTCACAGCCGGCTCACCGATCCGAACACGACGCTCGGCACCATCGACTACATGGCGCCCGAACAGGCCATCGATGCCAGCACGGTCGACACGCGCGCCGATGTCTATGGCCTGGGCGCGACCTTGTACTGGTGCTTGACGGGCCGGCCTCCCTTTGGCGAAGTCAACCTGCTCGATATGGCCCAGCGCATCACGCAGGAGCCCCCGTCGGCGCGGCTGTGTCGTCCCGAGATCCCCCGCGAACTCGACAGCGTGTTGCTTCGCCTGCTGGCTCCCAGGCCGATGGATCGCTACCAGACTCCCGCAGCCGTCGCGCGGGCCATTGCTCCCTTCTGCGCGAGCGTGCCAACCTCGAGCGTGCTGCGGCCGCAGACCACGAGCCAGGCCCAGGCACTGATGTCCCAGCGCGTGCTCATCGTCGACGACGATGCCGGCATTCGACGCATGTGTCGTGCGGCCCTGGAAACCGACGATTTTGCCTGTGAAGAGGCGGAAAATGGCGCCCAGTGCTTCGAAAAAATGGAGAGTCAGCAGTTCGACCTCATTTTGCTCGATATCGACATGCCCAGCATGGATGGCAAGCAGGTGCTGGAACAGCTGCGGCGGCAACCGCCCAGCGAGCA
>JBFWSD010000145.1:0-9568 GCA_050248575.1 Gemmataceae bacterium | reverse complement strand
CAGCAGACTCAGGGCGCGGGCAAGCTCCGCTGCCTCGGGCCGCGCGCCCACCACGCCCGCCAGCCTGTTCACGAGCTGCAACTGTGCTCCCTTCGCCTCACGCTGGAACTCCTCGTCGCCAACCAGCGCGGCAAGCAGGGCCGACGCGCTCTTGCCCGCCGAACTGAGAATCGCTGTCTGCATCCAGGAGTCGGCGCCGTCGCGGCGGATCAGTTTCGCCAGGGCGTCGGCCGCCTCCCTGGACGCGCTCGCACCCAGCGAGAAGGCGAGCTGGAAGCGCACGTCGAACGACGGATCGTCGGCCAGCTTGACGGCGGCCGCGCGAAGCGTGTCGGCGTCGAGCCGCCCTTCGCAGAGCCGCACCGCCTGGGCACGCACACCCGGGCTGGCATCCGCCAGCGCCCGCACCAAGCGCTCCTCATCCAGGGCGTTGAGCCCTTGCAAGGTCCAGAGCGCATGCGCGCGGCCCTGGGGCAGACTCGATGTATCCGCCAGCTTGCCCACGGCCGCCACCGCGTCCTTGTCTTGCCGCTCCACGAGCAGCCGCTGCGCCGTGAAACGCCACCACGAGTTGGGATCCTCGAGATGCTTGACCAGCTCGAGAGACCTGGCCTTGCCGAGGGCAGGCACTGCCGCCTTGACTTGATCATCCGGGCGCACGCGCCAGATACGGCCCTTGGCGCGGCTCTCGAGATTCAGCTTCTTCTTGATGTCTTCGGGCAACGACAACGGCGTCTCGATCACCTCGCGATAGAAGTCCGTGACGTAGAGCGAACCGTCCGGGCCAAGCGTCAGCGAAGTGGGCCGGAACCAGTTGTCGGTCGAGGCCAGGAACTCGCAATCGGCATCGGCCCGCTTCGCGACAAACAGGGCCCCCTTGGCTTCCAGCAGGTCGCGATGAATCAGGTTGTTGGCCGGATCGCACACGAAGACGTTGTCGCGATACGCCTCCGGGAAGCGGGCCGCCGTGTATACGAGCGGGCTGCACGCCGAAGTGATGTAGCCCCCGGGCACCAGCTCGGTCGACGGGAAGCCGCGATTCTTCTCCCCCTTGCGCCGCGTGGTCCGTTCGACGCGCCAGCCCTCGAACGGGCTGATGCGGTGCACCTTGCAAGCCGGATTGTGATCGGGAATGTTCACCGTGACCGTGCTCACGGCCAGATACGGATTGCGGCGCAGGTAATGATCGGGCAGCACGATCTGCTTCAGATGCTGGCTGTTGGTGGCGGTGAACCAGTGTTGCCAGTCGTCGGCGGCGAGCCCGAACTGGCCGCCGCCCGACATGGGCTCGAGGCTGCCCGGAATCTCGGGATGGAAGCGAATGCCGCGGCCGCGCAGCTCGACCACCGGAGCGTCTTTCTTCTCTGCCGAATGGATCGAGCCTCCCTTGCCGCCGGCGCAGGCATAGACCCAGTTATCGAGTCCCCATTGCAGCCCGCTGAGCAGTTGCTGGATGTTGGCCAGGTCGAAGCCGGTGTAGAGGACGCGTTTCTTGTCGGCCTTGCCGTCGCCGTCGGTGTCTTCGAAGTAGAGCAGGTCGGGCGCGACGGCGACGAGCAGCCCGCCGCGCCACGGCATCACCGAGGTGGGGAAGCGCAGCCCGTCGGCGAAGACGGTGCTCTTTTCGTAGAAGCCGTCGCCGTCGGCATCGACGAGGCGTTTGACGCGGCCCGAGGCGATCTGCCCTTGCGCGATGCCGCCGTTGGGATAGCCGCGCATCTCGGCCACGTAGAGGTGGTTGTCCTCGTCGAAGGCGAGGGCCACCGGGTCGATGACCTCGGGCTCGCAGGCGACGAGCTCGACCTTGAAGCTGGGCAGCACGCGAAAAGTGGCCAGCTCTTCGCGCGGCGCGCGGCCCTCGTCGACCGCGTCCGCACCGGCGCCCATCCAGCCAACCAGCCCCAGACAGGCCAGCAACGTCAACGCGGGCAGCGCTTGGTGTCGAGTCATGATCATCTCGCGATTGGGTGTATTGGTTCCCCCCGGGCAGAAGGTAACAGGGCCGCCCGCACATTGCAACGATCGCGGCCTGTTCGTGTCGTACTAGAAATGTCTGCGGACAGACAAACCTGACACGTACTTTTCCCCGGCCCGGCGCATCATTATGGGAAATTGGCCCGCTGCGCATCACGGGAGGTGTCGAATGATCTGTCAACCAATGTTGGCGCTACCCGGAGTATGATCAAGCCGACGATGAACGGCCACTGCGTTCCAGCCGCGCGCCTTTGTGCGGGCGGCTTGCACACTCCAAGAACGCGGATTTTTGACCTAACTCGGGAGGCCGCAATGACCAAGAGAAACTGCACAACTGGCGTCGGTGTGCAAGCGAAAGTGTGCAAGCGTCCCCAATCGTCAGAGATCCAAGCGGCGGGCCGCCCGGCGTGGCGCCCAGGGCGTTTTTTGTTTGACGATGGCAAACCGCCGCCAGTAAGATTGTGAGTGCCGCTGCGACAGGGACGTTCCTACATCCTTACCCTACCCAGACTTGGGGGATTTTCCATGCTCGTTATTCCGGGACGTGCCGGCAAGGACACTTGCGACGGCATCACGCGCCGCGAACTGCTGCGCGTGGGCGGCTCTGCCATCTTCGGTTTCACACTGGCCGATATTCTCGGCACGCGGCAGCCCGCGCTCGGCAACGAGACGCAAGGGGGCGGCCCGGGCTTCGGCAAGGCCAAGAGCGTCATCCTGCTCTACCTCCAGGGCGGGCCCAGCCACCTCGACCTCTGGGACCCCAAGGACAACGTCCCCGACAATGTCCGCTCCGTCTTCAAGGCCATCGACACCAAACTCACCGGCATCAAGGTCAGCGAGACCATGCCGAAGTTCTCCCAGGTGCTCGACAAGGTCACGCTCATCCGCTCGATGAGCTACACGCCGGTCGGGCTGTTCAATCACACCGCGGCCATCTACCAGATGCTCACGGGCTACACGGCCGACAAGGTCAGCCCGTCCGGGCAGCTCGAGCCGCCCACCCCGAAGGACTTCCCCAACTTCGGCTGCAATATCGTGCGCATCAAGCCGCCGACGCAGCCGATGCTGCCCTTCGTGATGATGCCGCGGCCGTTGCAGGAAAGCAACGTGGTGGGCAAGGGGGGCACCGCCGGCTTCCTCGGCCGCGCCTACGATCCCTACACGCTCTATCCGACTGGCGACGACATGGACATGCGCAAGATGGACCGCATCAAGGTCGATGACCTGAAGCTGCGTTCCGAGCTGTCGTCGAATCGCCTCGAGCGCCGCGCCAAGCTGCGCGACGTGATCAACGGCGGCATGCCCGCTCTCGACAAGGCGACCTCGAAGTACGACCTCGACGAGTACTACGGCAAGGCGCTCGGGCTGGTCATGTCGGGCAAGGCCCGCGACGCCTTCGACCTGTCGAAGGAAACGGCCCAGACGCGCGACCTCTATGGCAACAACACGTTCGGGCAGTGCTGCCTGCTGGCCCGCCGCCTGGTGGAAGCGGGCACCCGCGTGGTCGAGGTCAACTGGCCCAAGGTGGCCAACTCCGACAACCATTCGTGGGACGTGCACGTGGGGCTGTCGAAGCGCATGAAGGACCAGTCGGCGCCGATGTTCGACGCCGGCCTGTCGGCCCTCATCACCGACCTGGATCAGCGCGGGCTGCTCAAGGACACGCTGGTGGTGGCGGTGGGCGAGTTCGGCCGCAGCCCGCAGCGCGGCGTGAGCACGTCGGGCAACAACAACAACGACGACGGCCGCGATCACTGGCCCTACTGCTACACGGCCTGCGTGGCCGGCGCCGGCGTCAAGCGGGGCTACGTGCACGGCAAGTCGGACAAGACCGCCTCGGCCCCGCTCGAGCACCCGGTCCACCCGACCGACCTGCTGGCCACCGTGTATCACTCGATCGGCATCGTGCCGACGAGCATCGTCTACAACCACCTGAACCAGCCCCGCGAGCTGGTGAAAGGCGAAGTGGTCACGGGCATCCTGTCCTGAGCGCAGAGCGAATCGAGAAGCCCGGTTTCTGCAGAAGCCGGGCTTCTTTTCCTACCTACCCCAGGAACCCCATGAACCTGCCTGCCAGAAGCTGTCCCGGTCCGTTGACCCGCCGCAGTTTTCTCAAGCTGGGCAGCCTCGCCCTGGGAGGCTTCAGCGCCACCCATGTGCTTCCCTGGCAATTGCAAGCGGCCGAGTCGAGCAAGGCGGCCAGCGACCGCGCGGTGATCTTCATCTGGCTGCCCGGCGGCCCGCCGCACATGGAAACCTACGACATGAAGCCGGACGCGCCCGAGGAGTATCGCGGCGCCTTCAAGCCGATCAAGACCAACGTGCCCGGCATCGATATCTGCGAACTCTTGCCCCGCCAGGCCAAGGTGGCCGACCGCTTCACCATCATCCGCTCGGTCGCGCACAAGTTCGCCGACCACGGCGGCGGGCACAAACGCTTCCTCACGGGCCGCGACCCGCAAGAGCCCACCGGCTTCGTCAATGACTACCCGATGGTCGGCTCGATGGTCAGCGAAGTGGTCAAGCAGCGCCGCCGCGGCGTGCCCAACTACATCGCCGGCGTCGACCGGGGCCGCCACGGCATCGACGTCTTCTCCTTCGGCTCCGCCTACCTGGGCACGTCCAGCCACCCGTTCATGGTCGCGGGCGATCCCAGCGAGAAGAACTTCAAGGTGCAAAACCTGGCCGCCACGGCCGAGCAGACCGCCGGGCTGCGACAGCGCATGCAACTCCTGAAAGACGTGGAACGCGTGCCGGGCGGACTCGATGCCGCCGAGGTGGCCACGCTCGACGGCTTCCAGGATCGCGCCCTTTATCTCTTGACCAGCGACGCAGCCCGCGAAGCATTCGATCTGTCGGCGGAGACGCCGGCGCTGCGCGACCGCTACGGCATGCATCGCTTCGGGCAGCGTGCATTGATGGCCCGCCGCCTCGTCGAGGCCGGCGCCACCTTCGTCTCCATGGTCATGGAAAACCCGACGCCCCCGGGCGGCCGCATGCCGAAAGACTGCTGCTACAACTGGGACTCGCACGCGGTGAACTGCCACCTCTTCAACGACGCGAAGTGGCGCTTCCCGTACTACGACCAGGCGGTGGCCGCGCTCATCGAAGACCTCTACGACCGCGGGCTCGATCGCAAGGTGCTCCTGATCGTGACCGGCGAGTTCGGCCGCACGCCGCGCGTGAGCTACTCGAACGGCACGCAAACCAACATGAAACAGCCGGGCCGCGACCACTGGCCCTCCGCCATGTCGATGCTGGTCTCCGGCGGCGGCATGCGCACCGGTCAGATCGTTGGCTCCACCAACGCGCGCGGCGAACATCCCAAGGACCGGCCGCTCACCCCCAACGACCTGTGGGCGACCATGTTCAAGCACCTGGCCATCGATTACGACAACACCATGTTCATCGATCACGGCGGGCGGCCCATGCCGATCCTGCCCTTCGGCACACCGATTGCCGAACTGCTCTAGACCCAGCTTTTTCCCGTCAGTGCGAGACTTGCTTTCATGCGTGTAATCATCGAGCGAGACTACGACAGCATGTCGCGGCGGGCAGCGTCCATCGTTGCCGAGCTGATCCGCCGCCAGCCGGACGCCGTGCTCGGGCTGGCCACCGGCTCCACGCCCATCGGCCTCTATCGCGAACTGATCCGCCTGCATCGCGAGGAGAAGCTCGATTTCGCGCGGCTGACCACGTTCAACCTGGACGAATACGAAGGGCTGCCCGCGGGGCATCCGCAGAGCTATCACCACTTCATGAAAGACCACCTGTTCGCCCACGTGAACCTGAAGAGCAAGCGCACGCACTTGCTCGACGGGCTGGCCAGGGACGCGGCCAGGGCATGCGCCGCCTACGAGCGGCGCATCCTCAAGGCGGGCGGCATCGATCTGCAACTGCTCGGCATCGGCGGCGATGGGCACATCGGCTTCAACGAGCCCGGCTCGTCGCTGGCGGGCCGCACCGAACTCGTGCTGTTGCACCCGCGCACCATCGCCGACAACGGCCGCTTCTTCGACCGCCTCGAAGACGTGCCCCGCCGCGCGCTCAGCATGGGCGTGGGCACGATCCTGGAAGCGCGCGTCTGCTTGATCCTGGCCAGCGGCAAGAACAAGGCCGAGGCCTGGGCGCGCATGATCGAAGGGCCGATCTCCGCGCAGCTGCCCGCTTCGGCCCTGCAACTTCATCCGCAGGTCATTGCCCTGTGCGACGAGGCCGCGGCCGCCAACCTGCAGCATATCGACCGCTATCGCCACGCCGCCGAGGTGCTGGCGGATCAATCGCTGTTGCCCGCCAATTTGAAACGCAAGCGGGCCCGCCGCCGCGTCTAGGCCGACGACTTGAGGCAAAATCCGGGTTTCCATGATTCCGGATCTGCCCGCTTCCCGTCGTTCCCGGCGCGACCGGCAAGCTTGCCCGGCCCGCCGCTGCAATCGTCAAGCTCGGTACAGTCGGCATCAAGTCGATGCGCAGGGCGATCCGAGTCAAATAAGCGGAACCGTTCTCTCATGGGGAAACGCCGATGCTGACTCATCGCTGGCTGCTTGCATTCGTGGTCTTCACGCTGGCCGCCGCCGGCCCGCTCGCCGGGCAAGACGAGGCCGACTTGCCCGTCGAGCCCGACAAGCCCAAGCCCGGCATCAACGACCAGAAACCCGACGACAAGAAACCCGATGAGAAGAAGGGCGACCCCGACGCCAAGAGGAAAAAGAAACGTATCCGCCTCGGCTTCATTCACCTCGGCACGGCGCGCGGGATGGTCGACGAGCTGCTGGGCACGCCGCTGGTGGGCAGCGACATTCCCATGCTCAACCGCGTCAAGAACATCTATCGCGACGGCACCGAAGTGAATTTCTTCGACAATCAGACGATCACGGTGCTGCCCGGCTATCGAGCCCAGCAGACCGGGGACGGGCGTTTCATGGTGGAGCGCGAGGGCTATCGCGTGTTCATCGACGCCAACTTGCTGCCCGCCTGCGGCCATCCGCCCTTGACGCCGGATCTGAAGTGCCGCATCGAATCGGAGTTCAACTACGCGCTGCCCGTGGCCGGCCCGCCCGGCGTGGCGCCGCGCTGGCGGCCGACCATGACCTGCTGCGATACGCTGCGTTATCAGCCGCCGCTCTATCCCTATCTGTGCCCGTCGCGCTGGTTCCATTGCGTGAAGAATTGCCGGCCCCAGGGAGGCAACGGCGGCAGCTGCGGGGCAGGATCTGCTCCCGGCGTCCCCTACTATGGCGCGGCAGGTCCAGCGCCCGGAATGCCCGTTGATGGAGTTGCTCCCGGGCAAATGGGAGCGTGCTGCGGCGGTGCGAATGTGCCCGGCGGCCCGGTGCTGGCGCCGGGCCGAGGAACACACGCGGCGCCGGGCATGCTGCCCGAACCCGCCTATGTGCCCGGGCCGGACATGCCCGCCCCCTGAGTGGGCAGGCAAAACTTGACATCGTACACAAAAACAAATATAGTGCTCCTTACGGCGTAACAGCCGTAGCAAACGGATTGCGCGGTGCCCGGCAGCGGGGCTGCCAGGTTTCACGCGCGATCGATGCCACTCGAGGAGCACCATCATGCAAGCACCTGCCTGGCGCGGCGTTTATCCGGCCGCCGTCACCTTGTTTCATGCCGATCAATCCCTGGACCTCAAGGGCACGCTGGCCCACCTCGACTTCCTGATCGCGGGCGGCGCCCACGGGCTCATCCTGCTCGGCACCGTGGGCGAGAACTGCTCGATCGAGGCGGGCGAAAAACGCGAGCTCTTGAAGGCGGCGGTCGCGCACGTGGCGGGACGCGTGCCCGTGCTCACCGGCGTCGCCGAATACACCACGGCCCTCGCGTGCCGGCTGGCCGCCGACGCGGCGAAGCTCGGCGTGAACGGGCTGATGGTCCTGCCCGGCATGGTTTACAAGTCCGATCCGCGTGAGACGCTGGCCCACTTCCGCGGCGTGGCCCGGGCCAGCGGGCTGCCCGTCATGTGCTACAACAACCCGCCCTCCTATGGCGTCGACATCACGCCCGAGATGTTCGCCGAGCTGGCCGACGAAAAAACCATCGTGGCCATCAAGGAATCGTCCGAGAACATCCGCCGCATCACCGATCTCGTCAACCTCGTGGGCGAGCGCTATCTGCTCTTCTGCGGCGTCGACGATCTGGTGCTCGAAGGCTTGTTGCTGGGCGCCGTGGGCTGGGTGTCCGGGCTGGTCAACGCCTTCCCGCACGAAAGCCGCCGCCTGTGGGACCTGGCCGAGGCGGGCAAGTGGGCCGAGGCCCGCGCCATCTATCGCTGGTACACGCCGCTCTTGCACCTCGACACGCATCCCAAGCTGGTACAGTACATCAAGCTGGCGATGGCCGAGTGCGGGCTGGGCAGCGAGACCGTGCGCGCGCCGCGTTTGCCCGTCGTCGGCGACGAACGCGAGCGCATCGTGGCCATCATCAAGAAGGCCCGGGAGACGCGGCCATGAAGATCAAGCGGATCAGTGCCTACCAGGTGGACCTGCCCTTGCACGAGGGGAGCTACAAGTGGTCCGGTGGCAAGTCGATCACCACCTTCGACAGCACCGTGATTCGCATCGACACCGACGCGGGTCTCACGGGCTGGGGCGAAGTGTGCCCGCTCGGGCCGTTCTACCTGCCCGCTTACGCGAACGGCGTCCGCGCCGGCGTGCGTGAACTGGGCCCGCATCTTCTCGGCGAAAACCCGCTCGAGCTCGACAAGCTGAATCGCCGCATGGACGCGGCCCTCAAAGGGCATGCTTATGTGAAGTCCCCCATCGACATGGCTTGCTGGGACCTGCTGGGCAGGGCCGCCGGGCAGCCCGTCTGCCGGCTGCTGGGCGGCCGCTACGGCGAAGATTTCGTCCTTTACCGGGCCATCTCGCAAGAGGCGCCCGAGGCGATGGCCGCGCGCGTGGCCGGCTACCGTGCCGAAGGCTATCGCCGCTTTCAACTGAAAGTGGGCGGCGATCCCGGCGTCGACATCGAACGCATCCGCGCCGTGGCGGCCCGGCTGCAGCCGGGCGACCGGATGGTGGCCGATGCCAACACCGGCTGGCTGATGCACGATGCCCTGCGCGTGGTGCGGGCCGTGCGCGATATCGATGTGTACATCGAACAGCCCTGCCTCAGCTACGACGAATGCCTGACCGTGCGGCGGCACACCGATCATCCCTTCGTGCTCGACGAGGTGATCGACTCGGTCGACATGCTGCTCAAAGGCCGCACCGACCTGGCCATGGATGCAGTCAACATCAAGATCAGCAAGTTCGGCGGGCTGACACGAGCCCGCCAGGCCCGCGATCTGTGTATCTCCCTCGGCATCGTCATGACGCTCGAGGATAGCTGGGGCGGCGACATCGTCACGGCGGCCATTGCCCACCTGGCCCACAGCACGCCTCCTGAGCTGCTGTTCACGGCCACCGATTTCAACAGCTACGTGACCGTCAGCCTGGCCGCAGGCGCCCCGCAGCGCGCCGCGGGCCGCATGGCCGCCCCGGAGAAGCCCGGCCTGGGCATCGAACCCAGAATGGACGTGCTGGGCAAGCCCGTGCTGGTAGTCGAGTAGATGCTCGGTTCTTCATTTTCGGTTACCCGGTTG
>JBFWSD010000144.1:0-9605 GCA_050248575.1 Gemmataceae bacterium | reverse complement strand
TCGTCGAGCTCCTGGCGGAGGCCGTCAACCAGGCACACAAGCAAGGGCTGCTTCACCGCGGCCTGAATCCGCACAACGTCTTCTTCGCGGCAGCAACGACCGTATTGCCCGCGGGGGCTGACGCCCCCAGCATTCCAAAGGCAGCCGGCTTCGATGATCCTCCCGCGGGGCGCGAAGAACCGGGCGTGGCCTCGTATCTGGCCCCCGAACAAGCCACGGGCCGCGCGGGCGCGGGCAACGCACTGGTCGATGTCTACGCGCTGGGCGCGATCCTCTATGCAGCTCTCACGGGCAAGCCCCCCTTCTCCGCATCCACCGTGGCCGACACGCTCGAGAAGATCCGCACCGAGCCCGTGAGCCCGCCCTCTTCGTGGCGGGCCGATCTTCCCGAGGACTTGCAGCTCGTCTGCCTGCGTTGCCTCGACAAGGATCCGAACAAGCGTTACCCGAATGCCCAGGAGCTGGCCAACGATCTCCGCCTGTTCCTGGCGGACAAGCCGGTGTCGGCGCGTCCCCTGAGTCGGTGGGACACGGCCCGCAAGTGGATCGAGAAGAACCCGACGGAAGCGGCCCTGTCGGCGTTTGGCGTCTTCGTGGTGCTCTTGCTCATTGTCTTCTCGCAGTGGATCCGCACGGGCTCTGCCCTCAAGGACGCGCAAAAGGAAGTGCAGGTCGATACCGCCGAGCTAAGCAAGCTCAAGGCACAGAACGCCACGCTGGAAACCGCCGTGAAGGCTCAGACCGAATGGCTCGAGGCCGCGTCGGGCGATGCCGATCTCGGGCCAAGGCTGGCACTGCTTCATCTCGCGGCCAACGATCTGCCCGCTTATCGTCAACTGTGCGCCGGGCTGCTCAGGAAACTGGGCCGCAATGCCGACCCGGAAACCACCTACGCCGTGGTCTGGACCTCGGTGCTTGGCCCGCAGGCCATCCCCGATCCGGGCCGCCTCGATGAACTGACCGAGCAGTTGCTCGAACGCCATCCCCAGCATCCGCCCCGCTTCCTGGTGTTGCGCGGCGCGGCCCTGTATCGCGCGGGCCGCTACGGCAAGGCGATCACGGAACTCGACCAGGCCCTGGCCGCCGGCCCCAAGCCGCCGGTGTTCACCTGGCTCTTCCTGGCCATGGCCCATCAGAAGCAAGGCAATTCCGACCAGGCCAAGGAATGGCTCGAGCGAGCCGCCAACTGGGAGCAAGCAACGAAGCAGCCCGCCGCCGCGGGCATGCCGAGCCGCTGGGATGAGCTCCCCTGGACCGAGAAGCTGACCTACCAGCTCTTGCGCCAGGAAGCCGAAGGGCTGCGCGAGTGAAGTAGCCCCAGGTTGCACTGCCCCTGGCCCTCGACTACCATGCGCGTATGCGCCATCCAGTCGATCCAACTCATTCGGAAGACCAGTCCACCACCGAGGACAGGTTCAAGACGAGTCCGACGCCGTTGGGGCCAGGGTCCGACGAAGCGCCGCGGACTTCCGACAATCCGGGATTCATCCCGCAGATGGAGCAGCCCTCGTTCCTGGGTCGTTACCGTGTCACGGGCGAGCTGGGCGTGGGCGGTTTCGGACGAGTCTTTCTCGGGCACGATGACGAGCTCAATCGCCCGGTGGCCATCAAGGTCCCGCACGTGGAGCGGCTGGCGTCGGCCGCGGACGTGGAGTCCTATATCTCCGAGGCCCGCATCGTTGCCAGCCTGGATCATGCGCACATCGTGCCGGTCTACGACGTCGGGCACACCGCCAACGGCCTCTGCTTCGTGGTCTCGAAGTACATTGCCGGCGGCAGCCTGGCCACGCGGCTGCTACAACGAAAATTCTCCAGTACGGAATCGGCGGAGCTGGTGGCAACGCTGGCCGAGGCGCTCGACTATGCGCACCGGCAAGGGCTCACGCATCGCGATATCAAGCCGGGCAACATCCTGATCGACGACAACGATCAGCCCTACCTGGTCGATTTTGGCCTGGCCCTGCGCGAGCGCGATTTCGGCAAGGGGGCGCGTTTCGCCGGCACGCCCGCCTACATGAGCCCCGAGCAAGCCCGCCAGGAGGGCCATCGCGTCGATGGCCGCTCGGACCTGTTCAGCCTGGGCGTGGTCTTCTACGAGATGCTCACCGGGCAGCGCCCCTTCCTGGGTACGACCGTGAGCGATCTGCTCACCGCCATCACCAGCAGCGATCCGCAACCACTCCGCGCGATCGATCTGGAAGTCCCCCGACAGCTCGAGAGGATCTGCCTCAAGGCCCTGTCGAAGAAGGCGTCGCAGCGTTACGCGACGGGCCACGACATGGCCCAGGATCTGCGCGATTCGCTGGCTGGCCTGGATGCCTTGTCCGCGCCGGACGCCAGCGGCGGGCAACTCATCCCCAGGGGATTGCGCTCCTTCGAGGCCCGCGACGCCAGCTCGTTCCAGCGCTTGCTGCCCGGCGCGCGCGATCGCGACGGGCTGCCCGAAAGCGTTGCCTTCTGGAAAAACCGCATCGAAGCGACCGGCACGCTCGAAAACTTCGAAGTCGGCGTCATCTATGGGCCGTCCGGTTGCGGCAAGTCTTCCCTGGTCAAGGCTGGGCTGCTGCCCCGCCTGGGACGCGGCGTCGTGCCGGTCTACCTGGAATGCACTCCCCGCTCGACCGAAGCTCATTTGCTGAAGCGCCTCGGGCAAGAATGCGGCGTCTCCTCGACAACGTCACTGGTCGATGCGGTCGCAGCCATCCGGCGCGGCCAGGCCGACGCCCCTGGTAAGAAGCTCCTCATCGTGCTCGATCAGTTCGAGCAATGGCTGCACTCGGATCACGACCGCGCCGAAGGCGAGCTGGTACAGGCCCTGCGCCAGTGCGACGGCGCTAACGTGCAGTGTCTCATCCTCGTCCGCGACGATTTCTGGATGCTGGCCAGCCGGTTCATGGAACAGCTGGATATTCCGATCGCGCAGGGGGTGAACGCGGCGGCCATCGACCTGTTCGATCTGGCGCATGCGCGGAAAGTGCTGCGCGAATTCGGGCTCGCCCTGGGCCGCTTTCCCGCTGGCATCGAGAAACAGCACGAGCAATTCCTGGATCGGGCCAGTGCCAGCCTGGCCGAGGAGGGCCGCGTCATTCCCGTGCGGCTCGCCCTCTTTGCCGAGATGATCAAGAACAAGCCCTGGACGTCCGCCACCCTTGACGAACTGGGGGGCGCCGAAGGCGTCGGCATCACCTTCCTGGAAGAGACCTTTGGCGAGCGGATCACGCAGCCCCGGCACCGCTACCACCAGCGCGCCGCACGCGAGGTCCTGAAGGCGCTGTTGCCCGAGCAGGGCCTGGACATCAAGGGCAGCATGCTTTCGAAACAAGAGTTGCTCGAGCAATCGGGCTACAGTGCTCGGCCCGCCAATTTTGACGAGCTGTTGCGGATCCTGGATGGCGAGCTGCGCCTGATCACTCCGGCCGGTTCCGCCGAGGAAGACGCTTCCGGCGAGTGCTATCAGCTCACGCACGATTTCCTGGTGCCGCCGCTGCGCGACTGGCTGACGCGCAAGCAGCGCGAAACAAGGCAAGGCCGCGCCGCCCTCCGCCTGCAAGAAAGTGCGCTCCGCTGGACCAAGTTGCCGACACGGCGACAGCTGCCCGTCCTCTGGGAATGGGTGAACATCGAACTGTTCTCGCGTCATGCCCTGTGGTCAGCTCCGGAAGCCAGGATGATGGCGGCGGCCCGGCGGCACCACCTGTCGCGCCTGTCGCTGTTCGCAGTCTTCCTGGTCGCGTGTGCTTTTCTGGGCCTGACCATGCGCCGCCGCATGATCGATTCGAACCGGGCCACCGAAGCCGCCGGGCTGGTCCAGGAACTCCTCGACGCCGAGACGGCGCAGGTCCCCGACATCGTCCAGAGAATCGATCACGAACGCCAGTGGGCCGATCCCCTGTTGCAGCAAGCACTGGCCAGCGCGCCGGCAGACTCGAAAGCGAGCCTGCACCTGCGACTGGCCCTGTTGCCGGTCGATGAACAGCAAGTGAACGCGCTCTACCAGCGGTTGCTGGCAGCCGCGCCCGGCGATCTGCTGGTGGTGCGGGCGGCCCTGGAGACCTATGCCGGCCAGCTCACGCCGCGGTTGTGGAAGGCAGCGGACCAGCCCGCGCAGCGCCTGCGGGCCGCGGCGGCACTGGCCCTCTACGATCCCAGGAGCAAGCAATGGCAAGACCTCGCCCAGGCGGTCGCGGACGACCTCGTGTCCGTGAACCCCGTTTATCTCGGTCCCTGGCTGCGGGCCTTCGCGCCCGTGGGCAACGAGTTGATCAGTCCGCTGAGCGCTATCTTTCGCGACCAGCAGCGCGACGCATCGGAGCGAACGCTGGCAACCACGATCCTCTCGCAGTACGCCGGCAACCGCCCGGATATCATGGCGGAGCTGATCATGGACGCCAGCGAGGGGCAGTTCCGGTTATTGCTGCCGCTCTTGCCCGCGGCGAGCTTGAAGCTGTTTCGCGCCGAGCTGGGCAAGCAGCCCGCCGCCGACTGGGCTCAGGAGCGGCGTAACGCCCTGGCCAGACGCAAAGCCAATGCGGGTATCGCGCTGTGCTGGTCGGATCGAGTGGATGTCGTCTTGCCCGCGTTCAAAGCCGATCCCGATCCTTGCGCGCGCAGCTATCTCATCGAAAGACTCGGCATGTACCATTTCGATTCTGACAAGCTCTTCGAGCTGATCGGCAAGCAGTCGGATACTTCGATTCAGCGCGGGCTGCTCCTGGCCCTGGGCTGCTATCAGCCGGACAAGGCATCCCTTGACCGCTGGCTGCCCAGGTTGCTCGAGCTCTATCGGCAGCACCCCGATCCCGGCATTCACGCCGATATCAGCTGGCTGCTGCGCACCTGGAATGCCGACAAGGAACTGGCGGCAATCGACCGCGCGCTGGCCACGGGCCAGCGCGCAGACAAAGCACGCTGGTATCGCAGCCGGCTGGGTCACAACCTGGTGGTGATCCCCGGCCCGGTCGAGTTCGTCATGGGCTCTCCCCAGCACGAGGTCGGCCGCGATGGCGGCGCCGCGGGCACCACCGAGAAACAACGCTCCGTCCGCATCACCCGTTCCTTTGCCATCGCCGATCGGGAAGTGACCGTCGACCAGTTTCTCCGCTTCCACAAGGATCACCCGTACAACAAGATCTATGCGCCCGGGCCGGACCAGCCGATCAACAGCGTCACCTGGTATGAGGCGGCCGCCTACTGCAACTGGCTCAGCAAGCAAGAAGGGCTGCCCGAGGAGCAGTGGTGTTACCTGCCCGGCAAGGACGGCAAGTTCGCCGAGGGCATGCGTCTGGCCCCCGATTACCTGCAACGCACGGGCTATCGCTTGCCGCTGGAGGAAGAATGGGAATACGCCTGCCGCGCCGGCACCACCAGCATGCGCTATTACGGCAATACCGATGAGCTTCTGCCTTTCTACGCTTGCTACTTCAAGAATTCTCTGAACCGGGACATGAAGCCCGTGGCCCGCTTGAAGCCAAACGGGCTGGGGCTGTTCGATACCCTGGGCAATGCGCTGGAATGGTGCGGCAACTGCTTCGACATCGCCGAGGCCGATCCGTCCGCCAAGGCGGCCAGCACCGATGAGATCCTCGATCGCGATCCGCGTGTCTTGCGCGGCGGTTCGTTTCTCAGTCCCGCCGCGAACGTGCGGGCCGCCTTCCGGGACAAGTATCAGCCCGCCGACGTGCGCAATAACGTCAGCTTCCGGGTCGCCCGTACCTTGCCCGCCGGCCCATGACAGTTCTTCCCTGCACAACGCGAGCGCGCGCTGCTCCTGTTCGCGCCGGGCACTTCGCGTTAGAAAGATCCAATGCCTCCTCCGCGTGTCATCCTGAAGCCGAAGCGTGCGCAGCCCTTCTTCGGGCGCCATCCGTGGGTCTTTGCCGGGGCCATTGCCGACGTGCAAGGGGAGCCCGCCGACGGGACGGAGGTCGATCTCTACTCGCACGGCGACTCGTTCATCGCCCGCGGCATCTTCAATGCGCAAAGCAAGATCCGCGTGCGGCTCTATTCCTGGGACGAAGCGGTCCCGCTCGAACGTGACTTCTTTCGGGACAGGCTCGCGGCGGCCATTCGCCTGCGCCGCGACATCCTCGGCTTCGAGCGCCCGGGCAGCGCCTGCCGCCTGGTTTTCAGCGAGGCCGACGGCCTGTCCGGGCTGACCGTCGATCGCTACGACCGCTGGCTGGCCGTGCAGTTCACGGCGCTCGGCCTGGCGCAGCGAAAGGAGATGATCGCCGAGCTCTTGCTCGAGCTGACCGGCGTCGCGGGCATCTATCAACGCACCGAGCGCGGCGTGGGCAAGCTCGAAGGACTGGAACTGCACGACGAGCCCCTGAAGGGCAGCCTGCCCGTCGAGCCCATCCTGATCGACGAACATGGCCTGTCCTTCGCCGTCGACCTGGGCACCGGGCAGAAGACCGGCTTCTATCTCGATCAACGGGACAACCGGCAAGCCGTGGCCAAGCTGGCCGCGGGGCGACGCGTGCTCGATGCCTTCTGCTACTCGGGCGGCTTTGGCCTGCACGCCGCGCGGGCGGGCGCGAAAGAGGTTCTGGGCGTGGATGTCTCGGAAGCCGCCCTCGACCTGGCCCGCGCCAACGCGGCCCGCAACGGGCTCAACAATATCGACTTCATCCGCGACGGCGTCTTCGAGCGGCTGGAACAGCTGGCCGCCGCCGGCGAACGTTTCGGGCTGGTCGTGCTCGATCCGCCCAAGTTCGCCCGGGCCCGGCATGCCATTGAAGAAGCCCTGCGTGGCTACCGCCGCCTGCAAACACTGGCCCTCCGGTTGCTCGAGCCCGATGGCATCCTGGTCACCTGCTGCTGCTCCGGGTTGATCACCATGGAGATGCTGGACGATGTGCTGGCGCAGGTGGCCGTTCACGCCAAGCGCGACGTGCAGATCCTGGAACGCCGCGGGCAGTCGGCCGATCACCCCATCGCGGCCACCTGCCTCGAGACGGGCTACCTGAAATGCCTGATCGCCCGAGTCGGTTAGCCCGACGCGCGTCGGAACCAACACGCGTCGGGCCAACGATACCGTATGAGGAGATCCCGCCATGGTCTTTCGCTCGCAGTCCTGGACCTTGACCGACGTCGCCAGCGACGTCCACGTCGAGAGCCTTTCACTCAGCAACGAGACGATTCGCCTGGCCAC
This sequence comes from Gemmataceae bacterium, assembly GCA_050248575.1. Taxonomy (GTDB): domain Bacteria; phylum Planctomycetota; class Planctomycetia; order Gemmatales; family Gemmataceae; genus JBFWSD01. The sequence goes on along the minus strand of JBFWSD010000144.1, from coordinate 2,452 downwards.
TCCACACGACTGGTCGATCCGCAAGCGCACGCTGCATGGCGGGCTGCGCGCAGGAATCGAGGTCATCGAGGTTCATAACGGGGCCCTGTCGTTCACCGTGCTGCCCACGCGCGGCATGGGGCTGTGGCGGGGCAGCTATCGCGGCAACTTCCTCGGCTGGAACGCGCCGGTGCTCGGGCCCGTGCACCCGAAGTTCGTCAACGTGAACGAGTTCGGCGGCATCGGCTGGCTGGCCGGCTTCGACGAATGGCTGTGCCGCTGCGGCCTCAACTGGAACGGCCCGCCCGGCGACGACCAGGGCAAGAAACTCACGCTGCATGGCCGCATCGCCAACTTGCCCGCCCATCATGTCAGCGTCTCGCTCAAGCTGGACGACCCGCAAGAGATCAGCGTCACCGGGCAGGTGGAAGAAGCCGGGCTGTTCCTCACCCACCTGCGCCTGACCACTACCTACACCACGCGGCTTGGCTCCCATCGGCTGATCATTCACGACGAGGTCGAGAACTGCCAGTCGAGCCCGGCCGAGCTGCAATTGCTCTATCACTGCAACGTGGGGGAGCCGTTCCTGGAGAAGGACAGCCGGATTCTTTGTCCGATCCGTGAAATGGCCCCGCTGACGAAGCGGGCCGCCGAGGGCATCGATACCTACGACCGCTATGCTGCCCCCGCAAGCGGTTACGCCGAACAAGTCTACGTGCACGATCTGCTGGCCGACGGCAATGGCGCTACGCTGGCCCTCTTGCACAACGCCGCCGCCAACCGCGGGCTGGTGCTTCGTTTCAATCGCAACGAGCTGCCCTGCTTCACGGTGTGGAAGAACACGGCGGCGCAAGAAGACGGCTACGTGACCGGCATCGAGCCCGCCACCAACTTCCCGAACTTCAAGTCCTTCGAAAGAGAGCAGGGCCGCGTGCACGTGCTGCCCGCGGGCGGCAAATGGTCCGCCACCTGGGCCATCGAGATTCACGATTCGGCCGACGGCGTCACAGGCGTGCGCGACGAGATCGCCAAGCTGCAGGCAACGGAAAAGCCGGTGATCCATCGACAGCCACGGGCAGGCTGGTCCATTCCCGCAGTCTAACCGGGCGGCGGCCCGGCGCTCCCTTCCCCTGTCCACGTTGCCGACTAGCTCGCGCACGGCGACAATATCCTTGTCGTCCACCGGCAACTACTCAGCGAGGCAGAACATGGCCAACAGTTTCGGCAGCCAGGCTTCTCTCAAGGTCGGCAGCAACACGTATCAGATCCATCGCCTCGACGCGGTGGCCAAGAAGTTCCCGCAAGTCGCCCGGCTCCCCTTCTCGCTCAAGATCCTGCTCGAGAACCTGCTCCGCACCGAAGATGGCCAGTCGGTGCGGGCCGAGGACATCGAGGCCCTGTGCCAGTGGGACGCCAAGGCCGAGCCGAGCCGCGAGATCGCCTTCACGCCCAGCCGCGTCTTGATGCAAGACTTCACCGGCGTGCCCGCCGTGGTCGACCTCGCGGCCATGCGCGACGCCATGAAGAAGATGGGGGGCGATCCGAAGTTGATCAATCCCTTGCAGCCCGCCGAGCTGGTCATCGATCATTCGGTGCAGGTGGACGAGTACGGCAACCCGGCCGCCTTCGCCGCCAACGCCAAGCTCGAGTTCGAGCGCAACGGCGAACGCTACGCCTTCCTGCGCTGGGGGCAGAAAGCCTTCGCCAACTTCGAGGTCGTGCCTCCCGATACCGGCATCGTCCATCAGGTGAACCTGGAGTACTTGGCCCGCGTGGTGTTTTCCCGCAAGGACAAGGACGCCGCCTGGGCCTATCCCGACACGCTGGTGGGCACCGACTCGCACACCACGATGATCAACGGGCTGGGTGTGCTGGGCTGGGGCGTGGGCGGCATCGAGGCCGAGGCCGCCATGCTCGGCCAGCCCGTCTCGATGCTGATCCCGCACGTCATCGGCTTCAAGCTGACCGGCAAGCTGCCCGAAGGAGCCACCGCCACCGACCTGGTCCTCACCGTCACCGAGATGCTTCGCAAGAAGGGCGTGGTGGGCAAGTTCGTCGAGTTCTATGGCGACGGGCTGGGCGAACTGCCCCTGGCCGACCGGGCGACCATCGCCAACATGGCCCCCGAGTACGGCGCGACCTGCGGCATCTTCCCGGTCGATGCCGAGACGCTGCGTTACTTGAAGTTCAGCGGGCGGCCCGCCGAGCTCGTGGCCCTCGTCGAAGCCTACATGAAAGAGCAAGGCATGTTCCGCACGCAAGGCGCGGCGGAAGCGAACTATACCGATACCCTGTCGCTCGAGCTGGGCAAGGTCGAACCGAGCCTGGCGGGCCCGAGCCGCCCGCAAGACCGCGTCAAGCTGGGCGAGCTGAAGAAGTCGTTTGCAACGGCCCTGCCCAGCTTGCAGAGCAAGTCGAAGGGCGCCGCCACTGCCCCCACGGCCAAGCAGGTCATCACGCTCAACACCGAATC
>JBFWSD010000143.1:6003-9636 GCA_050248575.1 Gemmataceae bacterium | reverse complement strand
TCCATGGAAGTGGACGACGTCGAGGACGAGGAAGAAGAAGAGCCCGCGACGGCGGCCGTGGGCGCGGGCGCGCCGGCGTTGCCGCCGGCCAGCTGGGGCGCGTTGCCCGTCATCTTCCTGGCCCCCTGCGTGATCGTGCTCTTCTTGCTGGGCCTGATGACCTTCGAGATGCTGCACGGCATGTGGGGCTACAAGCAGAGCTACAAGCCCACCAGCCTGATCGTGAAGCCGATCAGCGAACTGTTCGGCGCCGAGTTCAAGGAATAGTTCGACAAGCAACCGTCACGAGACGCCCGGCTTCTGGATTTCGGGGGATTTCCCCGAAATCGGGAAGCCGGGCCTCTTCATTTCTTACTTGTCGCCCGTTTCGAGTTGCAGCCCTTCGATGCGCAGTTTGAGTTGATTGAAGATCGTGCGGTAACGCTCGACCTTGGCAACATTCTTGAGTTCGTGGGGATCCTCGGTTAGGTGATAGAGTTCCCACTCCTGAGGATCCTCGTAATAGTGGATGAGCTTGAACTCGCCGTTGGCAGTGACATTACGAATGCCGCGGTGCTTGCGGACATTGTGTGGGGCCGAATCGTCAAAGTATTCGTAAAGCCAATCGGGCCGATATGCCGGCGCCGCGGGCAGCTTGTCCGCCTTGAGCAAAGGGGCCAAGCTCCGCCCGTGCATGTTCTTGGGGATGGGTAGCCCGGCCAGTTCGAGGATGGTCGGGGCAATGTCGATATTGAGCAGGGGCACCTCGATGACCTGCCCTGGCTTGCCCACCGTTTTTGGACAGCGGATAATCAGCGGCACGCGAATCGATGGCTCATACATCAGCCTCTTGTCGAACAGGCGAAACTCGCCGTGGAAGCAGCCGTTGTCCGAGGTGAGTAACACCACGGTGCTATCAAGCTGGGCCGACTTGTCGAGCGCCGTCATCACCTTGCCAATGTTCTCGTCGACGGCCACAAGCGCGGCGTAGTAGTCCTTGACGAAATCGAGCGAGCGCACGTCGGCATGCGGGCCGATCTTGATGTTGGCGTTGACGAAGGCCTTGGGCTTGTCGGGATACTTTTTCAGGTCCTCGTCGTAAGTGATCGGCTTGGGGATGACGACGTCGCGGAACAGGTCGTGATGGCGGCGGGCCCGCTGCCAGCTTCGCCCCGGCGCCTTGAACCACAGGAACAGGCAGAACGGCTTGTCGCGCTTCTTGGCGAGATACTCGACGGCCTTGTCGGTGACAATGTCGTCGACATAGCCCTCGTGGACCTGGTCCTTGCCGATCTTGCCGTTGACCGACTCGGCGATCTTGGGATCGTGATAGTCGGTATCTTGATAGCCGAAGTAGTAGTCCCAGGTGCGATCGCGGAGGGCGCCGGTGAGGTGCGACTTGCCGCAGAAAGCAACTTCGTAGCCGGCGGCGCGGAGTTGATCGGAGAGAACCATGTGGGCACCGGCCAGCCTGGGGTTCTGGTTGTCCTTGACGCCGTGCGAATGGGCATAGAGGCCGGTGAGGAGGGTGGCCCGGCTGGGGGCGTCCAGAGCGGTGGTCACGAACATGTTGGTGAAGCGGATCCCATCCTTGGCCAGCAAATCCATGTTGGGGGTTTTGCCGGCCAGAAGCTTGTTGCCCGCACAGCCCATGGCATCGGCGCGCTGGTCGTCGGTGAGAAGAATGACGAAGTTGGGCCGTTCGCGGGCAGGAGTCTGCGCCAGGGCGGTTCCACCCAGCAGCAAGCAGCCTACGATCGCCCACACCGCGCGCAACATCGATACCCTCGTCTTCCGTACCCCCGGTCATTCTGGGATAACATGCCGGCGGGCGCGGTTCAAGGGACTTGCTCAGGAATTGACAAAGTTGAGACGAGGGCGATGAGAAGATAGAGGGGCAGGTGGGGAATGCCGAATGACGAATCACGAATGACTATGTCCAATGAACTAATGACTAATGACCAACGGTCCTCGGTCACATGCTCTGTCTGGGACCGCACTGCCGCGAACCTCCGCCTCGCCAGACTCGCGAGGAAGTTGCCCGATGGCCACTCACTCCTTCGGTCATTCGTCATTCGTCATTTCAGGGCAGATTCGTTTCGCCCATCAAGAAGCGGTCGCACTCGCGGGCCGCGCCGCGGCCTTCGTTGATCGCCCAGACCACGAGGCTCTGACCGCGCCGCATGTCCCCGGCGGCAAACACGCCGGGCACGCTGGTGGCGAACAGCCCGTGTTCGGCCTTGGCATTCGAGCGAGCGTCGCGCTCCACGCCAAGCTGTTCCAGCACGGGGTTCTCCGGCCCGAGGAAACCCATGGCCAGCAGCACGAGTTGGCAAGGATATACCTTCTCGGTGCCCGGGATGTCCTTGGGGATGAATCGGCCCCCTTCGTTGACCCATTCGATGTGGACCGTGTGAGCTTCCTTGACATGCCCATGCTCGTCGCCGACGAACTTCTTGGTTTGAATGGAGTAGACGCGCGGATCACTGCCGAAGCGTGCCGCCACTTCTTCTTGCCCGTAATCGAGCTTGTAGACCTTGGGCCATTGCGGCCACGGGTTGTCCTTGGCCCGTTCATCCGGCGGCTTGGGCAGGATCTCGAACTGCACGAGGCTCTTGCAGCCATGCCGCATGGAAGTTCCCACGCAGTCGGTGCCGGTGTCGCCGCCGCCGATGACGATGACGTCCTTGCCCGCGGCCGAGATCAGCTCGCCGTTCTTGCTCTGCTTGATGTAGCCCGGGCCGTGATCGAGCAGCGTCTTGGTGTTGGCGTGCAGGAACTCCATGGCCAGGTGAATGCCCTTGAGGTCGCGCCCCTCGATGGGCAAATCGCGAGCCGCCGTGGCCCCGCCGCACAGAACGATGGCGTCGAACTCGCCCTTGAGCGTTGCCGCCGGGACGGTCTTGCCTACTTCGCAGCCCGTGATGAAGGTGATCCCTTCGGCGGCCATCAGGTCGACGCGGCGCTGCACGATCTTCTTGTCGAGCTTCATGTTGGGGATGCCGTACATGAGCAGCCCGCCGATGCGATCGGCACGCTCGTAGACGGTGACCGCGTGCCCGGCCTTGTTGAGCTGATCGGCACAGGCGAGGCCCGCGGGCCCGGAACCGACCACGGCGACCTTCTTGCCCGTGCGCCGGGCCGGGGGCTCGGGCACGATCCAGCCCTCATCGAAGGCGCGATCGACGATGGCGCATTCGATGCTCTTGATGGTCACCGGCGGCTCGCTGATACCCAGCACGCACGAACCCTCGCACGGCGCCGGGCAGACGCGGCCCGTGAACTCCGGGAAGTTGTTGGTCTTGTGCAGCCTCTCGTGGGCTTCCTTCCACAGCCCGCGATAGACCAGGTCGTTCCACTCGGGGATCAGGTTGTTGATCGGGCAGCCCGCCGCCATGCCGGCAATCAATGTGCCGGTGTGGCAGAACGGAATGCCGCAATCCATGCACCGCGCTCCCTGCTTGCGCAACAGCGTCTCATCGGCGTGGCCGTGAAACTCCTCCCAGTTCTGCACACGCTGGGTAGGATCGTTCGCCAGCGGCAACTCACGCGGATATTCCATGAATCCAGTTGGCTTGCCCATATCGCACCTCAATGCTTCTTGCGCTGTAATGCGCTATACTCTTGTTTCGAGTTGATCACCCAAACGACGCT
>JBFWSD010000143.1:0-5993 GCA_050248575.1 Gemmataceae bacterium | reverse complement strand
CACGAATGGGGGACGCTCCCGCTCGACAGACATCGTTCTCAGTGTCACCTTGTCATCACTTGCCGCCCACACGCGACAGATCCTTGGCGTTTTCCTCGAAGGCGGCCATGATGGCGTCGTCGTCGGAGAGCCCCTGGGCCTTGAAACGCTTCTGCGTCTCGATCACGCGGCGGTAGTCGTTCGGGTACACCTTCACGAACTTCGGCACCATCTCGTCCCACAGGGCCAGTACCTTCCAGGCCCGCGGGCTCTTGGTCAGCTCGGCGTGCGTCTTGATGGTGGCTTTCAGCGACTCGATCTCCGTCGCGTCGTCGAGGGCGAACAGCTTGACCATTTCCTTGTTACACAGGTCAGGGAAGACGCCCTGTTCATCGAGAACATAAGCGACGCCCCCCGACATGCCGGCGGCGAAGTTGCGGCCCGTCGGGCCAAGGATGACGACCTGCCCGCCGGTCATGTATTCACAGCCATGATCGCCGACTCCTTCCACGACCGTACGCACGCCGGAGTTGCGGACACAGAAGCGTTCGCCCGCAGTACCGCGGATGTAGGCTTCGCCCGCGGTCGCGCCGTAGAAAGCCACGTTGCCCACGATCACGTTTTCTTCCGCTGCGAAAGTTGCTTCCTCGGGCGGGAACACGATCAGTTTGCCGCCCGAAAGCCCCTTGCCGATGTAGTCGTTGGCGTCCCCTTCGAGGGTGAAGGTCATGCCGGGCGGCATGAAGGCGCCGAAGCTCTGCCCGGCCGAGCCGGTGAAGTGGATCTTGATGGTGTCTTCGGGCAGCCCGTTGGCGCCGTGGCGGCGGGTCAGTTCGCTGCCCGTGATGGTGCCGACCACGCGATTGACGTTGCGGATGGCCAGGCTGGCTTCCACCTTCTCGCCGCGTTCGAGGGCCGGGGCACAAAGCTCCAGCAACGTGGTCCGGTCGAGCGACTTGTCGAGCCCGTGATCCTGCGGGATCTGGCAGAAGCGGCCCACGCCCGCCTTCACCTTGGGCTGGTGGAAGATCGCCGAGAAATCGAGCCCCTTGGCCTTGTAGTGGTCGATGGCCGGTTTCATCTCGAGTCGATCGCTGCGGCCAACCATGTCTTCCAGCTTGCGGAAGCCAAGCTGGGCCATGATTTCGCGAACTTCTTCGGCGATGAAACGCATGAAGGTGACGATCTGTTCGGCGTCGCCGGTGAACTTGGCGCGCAGCTTGGGATCTTGCGTGGCCACGCCCACCGGGCAGGTGTTGAGATGGCAGACACGCATCATGATGCAGCCCATGGCGACCAGCGGGGCCGTGGCGAAACCAAACTCCTCCGCCCCCAGCAGAGCGCCGATCACGACGTCACGTCCTGTCTTCAACTGTCCATCCACTTCAACCACGATGCGGCTGCGCAGATCGTTGAGCACGAGAGTCTGCTGGGTCTCGGCCAGCCCCAGTTCCCAGGGGATGCCCGCATGCTTGATGCTGGTTAGCGGCGAGGCGCCGGTGCCGCCATCGTAACCGGAGATCAGCACGACGTCGGAATGGGCCTTGGAAACGCCCGCGGCAATCGTGCCCACGCCGACCTCGGCCACCAGCTTGACGCTGATGCGGGCATGATGATTGGCGTTCTTGAGGTCGTGGATGAGCTGGCCGAGGTCTTCGATGGAGTAGATATCGTGGTGGGGCGGCGGCGAGATCAGCCCGACGCCCGGCGTCGAATGCCGCACGCGGGCAATCCACGGATAGACCTTGTGGCCGGGGAGCTGCCCGCCTTCGCCCGGTTTGGCCCCCTGGGCCATCTTGATCTGCAACTCGCGGGCATTGACCAGGTATTCGCTGGTCACGCCGAAGCGGCCCGAAGCCACCTGTTTGATGGCACTGTTCTTGGAATCGCCGTTTTCCTTCCAGGAATAGCGTTCGGGGTCTTCGCCGCCTTCGCCGGTGTTGCTCTTGCCGCCGATGCGGTTCATGGCGATGGCCAGGGTCTCGTGCGCTTCCTTGCTGATCGAACCGTAGGACATGGCCCCCGACTTGAATCGTTTCATGATGGTCTCGACCGGCTCGACCTCCTCGATGGGGATCGGCTTGTCGGCCGGCTTCAGTTCCATCAGTCCGCGCAGAGTGCATAGCCGCTTGGCCTGGTTGTCAATGAGCGTGCTGTACTCCTTGAACACCTTGAAGTTGTTCGAGCGGCAGGCGTACTGCAGCTTGTGGATCGATTCCGGGTTGAAGAGGTGAGCTTCGCCCTCCTTGCGATACTGGTAATGGCCGCCCACCTCGAGGGTGTGGCCGTTCACCGAGCGATCGGGGAAGGCGCGGTCGTGACGGGCCTTCATCTCCGCGGCAATCACTTCGAGGCCGATGCCGCTCACGCGCGAGGCCGTCCAGGTGAAGTACTTGTCGACCACGTCCTTGTTGAGGCCGACCGCCTCGAAGATCTGGGCGCCGCAATAGGATTGCACGGTGCTGATGCCCATCTTGGACATCACCTTGAGCACACCCTTGTTGATGGCCTTGATGTAGTTCTTGACCGCCTTGTCATGATCGGAGCTGGTCAAATGCCCCTGACGAATGAGATCGTCGAGCGTCTCGAAGGCGAGGTAGGGGTTGATGGCACCCACGCCGTAGCCGATCAGGAGGGCGAAGTGATGCACCTCGCGCGGCTCGCCTGATTCCAGGATCAGACCGACCTTGGTGCGCGTTCCTTCGCGGATCAGGTGGTGATGCACGGCCGACACGGCGAGCAGGGCCGGAATCGGCGCGTTGTTGCGATCGATGGCCCGATCCGACAGGATGATGAAGTCGTGCCCGGTGGCAATGAAGGTCGAGGCTTGCTTGCACAGGGCCGACAGCGCCTTTTCCAGCCCGTCTGCGCCCCCCTTGGGATCGAAGAGGATGGGCAGCGTCACCGACTTGAACTTGCCCTTGCCCGTGCCGTAAAGCTGGCGGAGCTTGTCGAGCTCGTTGTTCTTGAGAATCGGCGTCTTCAGGCCAATCTGCCGGGCCGAGCTTGGCAACGGATCCAGCAGGTTCCGCTCGCCGCCGATGGTCGTCTCCATCGACATGATGATCTCTTCGCGGATACAGTCGACTGGCGGGTTGGTCACCTGGGCGAAGAGCTGCTTGAAGTAGTTGTAAAGGAGCTGCGGCCTGTCGCTGAGCACGGCCAGGGCCGCGTCGTTGCCCATGGAACCGATCGCCTCGTTCCCGTCGGCAGCCATTGGCGTCATCAGGATCTTCAGGTCTTCACTGGTGTAGCCGAAAGCCTGCTGGCGTTGTAACACGGTGGCATGATCGGGCTCATGCGGCGCCGGCGCCGCGGGCAACTCTTCCAGCGAGACCAGGTTTTCCTCGACCCACGCGGCGTACGGCTTCTCGCTGGCGATCTGCAGTTTGATCTCGCCGTCGGCGATGATGCGGCCCTGGTCGAGGTCGACCAGGAACATGCGGCCGGGCTGCAACCTGCCCTTGAGGATGACGTTCTCGGGGGGCAGTTCGAGCACGCCGACTTCCGAGGCCATGACGACCAGCCCGTCCTTGGTGACGTAATAGCGCGAGGGCCGGAGGCCGTTGCGATCGAGCACGGCGCCGATCTGCTTGCCGTCGGTGAAGGCAATAGAGGCGGGCCCGTCCCACGGTTCCATCAGGCACGAGTGGTATTCGTAAAAGGCCCGTTTCTCGGGGCTCATGGTCTCGTCCCCGGTCCAGGGCTCGGGGATCATCATCATGATGGCGTGAGGCAGCGAGCGGCCCGTGAGCACGAGCATCTCGAGAGCGTTGTCGAACATGGCCGAGTCAGAGCCGCCCGCATCGATGATCGGCAGGAGCTTCTTGATGTCCGGGCCGAACAGCTCCGATTCGAACATGCTCTGCCGCGCGTGCATCCAGTTGATGTTGCCGCGCAGCGTGTTGATCTCGCCGTTGTGGCTGAGATAGCGATAGGGATGGGCGCGGGCCCAGTTCGGGAAGGTGTTGGTGCTGAAACGCGAGTGCACCATGGCCAGCGCGGTTTCCATGGCCCGGTCGTGCAAATCGGGATAATAAACCGTGAGCTGGTGCGAGATCAGCATGCCCTTGTAGACCAGCGTCTTGAAGGACATGCTGGGGATGTAGAACATCTCCTTCTGTTTGATTTCCGAGCTCCAGATGGCGTTCTCGACCCGGCGCCGGATCACGTACAGCTTGCGCTCGAAGGCCAGCTCGTCCTGGTCCTTCAAGCTCTCGTCGCGGCGGATGAACACTTGCTTGATGACTGGCTCGGCGGCGCGGGCCGTGGGCCCCAGCGAGGCGTTCTCGGTCGGCACGGTGCGCCAGCCCAGGAAGTGTTGCCCTTCCTCGGCAATGATCTTCTTGATCAGCTGGCAACACTGGCTGCGCGCCTGGTCGTCGGTGGGCAGAAACAGCATACCCACGCCATACTCGCCCGCGTCGGGCAGCTCGATGTCGAGCTTGTAGCATTCGCGCTTGAGAAAACGATGCGGCATCTGCAAGAGGATGCCGGCGCCGTCGCCCGTGTTCGATTCGCAGCCGCAGGCGCCGCGATGCTCGAGGTTGAGCAGCACCTGGATGGCATTCTCCACGATGTCGTGCGATTTGCGGTTGTGCAGGTCGACGACGAAACCGACGCCGCACGCATCGTGCTCGTATTGCGGATCGTAGAGCCCCTGCTTGTCGGGAATACGCGTTTGAACCATGGTCGTGTCCTTGCGAGTGCGAAGCGTCGCGTAAGAGAGTAGCTAGCGAGTATCGGCGCCGTTGCCGCCCGCTGCCTGGCGTTCGCCCAGGCGCAGGCGGGGCCGTTTTCCATTGCTCGCGTCGGGCGCTTGCGCCTGACGCAACAGATCCATGAAAAGCAGTACCGTGGCACTGAGCTTGTGCTGACGATGATGAATGATGCCGATGGGCCGCACGAAACGGACGTCGGCGAGGGGCACGGCCACCAGCGTGCCCTGTTCCACTTCATTCTGCACCGTGGGAGCGGGCAACAATGCCACCCCCGCACCGATCTCCACGGCCTTCTTGATGTTCTCGATGTTGTCGAACTCGAGCTCGACCTCCACCGTGACATGATGCTCGCGCAGGAAACGGTCGATCTCGCGGCGGATCGTCAGGTCCTTGTCGAAGGCGACGAATCTCTGATCCTGCAGCTTGGCGGGCTGCAACCGCCGCTCGCCTGCCAGCGCGTGCCTGGGGGCACAGGTCAGCACCATCTCTTCATCGCGCCACGGGATGACTTCAAGAATGCGGTTCTTGCGCGGGAAGGAAACCAGCCCGATGTCGGCGGCGCCGTCCAGTACGCGTTCGTAAACGCGATCGGGATGCAAGTAGTCGATGTGGACGTGGGCGTGGGGCTGCAACTCCTTGAAGCGTTCAACCAGCTGCCCCATGTCCCCGAGGCCAACGGAGTAGATGGCGGCTACCGTGACCGTCGGGGCCATCTCGACCTCGGCTTGCCGGATGGAAGCTTCGAGTTCCAAATATTGGGCAACGAGCCCCTGGCAGCCCTCGTAGTACTTGCGGCCCACTGGGGTCAGATGCAGCGGGCGCGTGGAGCGATCGATGAGCTGAACGCGCAGCCTTTCTTCGAGCTGGTGGACGACTTGGCTGGCGGCGGACTGAGTCACGCCGTTAGCCTTGGCCCCTTGCGAGAAGCTGCGCAGCCGGGCTACATCACAGAAGATCTTGAGGGACTCAAATTGCATGCAAGAAGTGTATCAGGAAGGAATCTAATATCAACGGCACAGTACATAAATTTTTCTAATAGAATTAGTGAAGGAAAATTCACCAGGGAATGAGTCGATGCGGTCTGCCACGCGGGCGCCTTGCCCAGCTTTCCCACGTCGAAGCCTTTCACGATGATCCCAAGAATCTTCAGAATTCGATTAAAGTCTGGCTCGCGAACGGCCGATACCCTCCCAGGCGGCATAATCGCGCAAGTCGAGCAAGCTCGCGCGGCGATTTCCCGCCAAGGGGGAAAAGAAACTCAAGTGTGAGGGGAGGGGGCAGATGGCCGCGGGA
>JBFWSD010000142.1:0-9637 GCA_050248575.1 Gemmataceae bacterium | reverse complement strand
GGGCTGCTGATTGATGAGGTATTCGCCTTCGCCCGAGCGATAGACGCGGCGGGTGATTTGCACCTCGTCGGCCTCGCTGGCGAGGATGCGGCGGCGGTTGTCGAAGATGAGAGAGACTTCGGCCAGCCCGAGGCTGCGCCGGGAGGTGGAGCCGTTGAAGATGACGTCGGCCATCTCGCCGCCGCGCAGGCTCTTGGCGCTTTGCTCGCCCATGGTCCAGCGGACGGCATCGACGATGTTGCTTTTGCCGCTGCCGTTCGGTCCAACGATGGCCGTGATTCCATCCGTGAACTCGAACTGTGTCTTGTCGGCGAAGCTCTTGAATCCTACGAGTTCAAGACGTTTGAGCATTCTCTCACCAGTAGCGCAACAGGGACGGAGAATTATACGGAGTTGCCCGCGCCGGTGTCAAACTGGCTTGTGCAGGCAAGTTGCGTCAGCTGACGCTATATTCGACTCAGAAGATGCGTAATTCGGGTAAAGTTCAGAGCCAGAGGCGCAGAGCTGCTTGATCTCGTCATCGGCGTGGCAAGCGGCCCGGCTTGAACAGAAGGCAACCGCGTGTGGAGAGGGCGAATCGGCGCGTAAGGGCGAAACTACACCCCGCCGACATTGTTTCGCCCTTACAGGGCTCGCGCATTTTCTGTCGCTCATACCCAGGGCGACGCCGCGGGCACTTCTTTGCAGAAGTGCCCTGCGGCTCTGCCCTGGGCTGATTTGTTTCAGCCCTTCAGGCTGCGCGCGTGGGGTGCTTCTGACCTTGCGACTCTGCCCTGGGCTGATTTGTTTCAGCCCTTCAGGCTGTGCGCGTGGGGTGACAGTTCGGCTCTGCATGCCGACGCTCCTTCGCTGCATCCTCACGTCGACGACTTCACCGCGTGGTCTTCGCCGTGGTGCTCGTCGTCGTCCTCGTCGTGGTGGACGCCGAAGTAGGTGGGCATGGGCAACGGTTCCAGGCCCATGAAACGCCGCGCTTGCAGGCATTCGTTGGCCAGGAAGGTGCGCGTGGCGCGGTGGTCCTTGAGCATGTCGGCATCGAGCACCTGCGGGGCCGCCACGGCCACGTCGATGCGCCGCCAGAAATCGGGCTTCTTGTTCTTGGTGGGCGTGCCCTTGAAGTAGGAGGTGAAGCTGCCCCAGCCCCCTTCGATCCAGCAGACGACCACCGGCGTGTCGGGCCGCTCCTGGAGGATGCGCCAGACGCCGCGGCCGAATGGGCGGAGCGGGATGTCGGCCGCCTTTCGCATCTGCCCTTCCGGGAAGATGAGCAGCGTATCGCCGCGATCGAGGGCCGCCACCGCTTCCTTAAGTTCAGGGGCGTCTTTGCGGAAGCGGCTGACTTCCACACGGATCGTGTGGGCCACGCTGACCAGCGTGCGCAGCACGGGGATGTCGTAGAACATGCTGGTGAGCATGGGCACCAGGCGGCGGGGCAAGATCTTGGCCAGCCACATCGGATCGCACCAGGCGCTGTGATTGGCGACAACGATGAGCGGCCCGCGGCGCGGGACGGCGTCGAGTCCCGGCCCGTGGCCATGCACGCGAAAGAAGGGCCAGATCATCATCTCGGTGACATACTCGACGCCATCGCGCAAGAGCACGCGCCAGGCGATGACGGTACACACCAAGGCGATGACGACGGCCATCCAGAGTAGTGTCGCCGGCGCGATGGCGCTCAAGAGATGCAGTGCGGCAGGCCAGAGGGCCGCCAGTGCCACGCAGGTCAGTCCATTGAGTAGCGCCATGCCATGGCCCCGCGCCTCTGCGGGCAGATTCAACTGATAGCAAGCCAGCAGCGAGACGTTGATCAGGCCCCCCATGGCGCCGAGGAACAGGCAGAGCAGATCGGGCAGCCCCTCGCCGCGTGCGGTTGGAGCAAAGAAAAGAACGGTCGCCAAGAGTCCGATGGTCAGTCCGAGGCAGCCCACTGGGATGGCCCCGAGCATGCGGGTCGGGTGGGCCTGGATGCCGCCCAGCAAGCAGCCACACGCGGCGCCCGCCAGGATCAGCAAGCCGGGCCGCCACCACATGATCATCTCTGAATGCGCGCTACTCCCGATCGGCAAAAGGAGTGTCGCCAGGATGGTGAGTGCCAGCCCGCGCAGGAGGGCGCTGGCGATGAGGCTGCTGCGCGCCTCGCCGCCGCGAAGGATGCTGCTTGCGGCCCGGAAGAAACCGGTCAGGGCGGGCAACACGCCTTCTCGCTTGCTGACATCATCGGCGAAGCGAACCGGCAACGCGGCCACCACGCTGACGCCGTTCAAGAGCGCGATGAAGACGAGCAGGACGGGCCGGTCGCTGCGTGCGAGCGGGCTCAGCCAGGCGGGCACCTGCGGATCGCCCCACGAGACCGTCAGGTAGCGGCTCCCCAGGAGCAGCCCGAAAGCAACCGCGGCGGCCGTGCCCATCTCGATCCAGCTCAGGAGTCGGACGAGGGGCGTGTGCGTGTCACGGCCCGCCGCGGGCAACACGGCATAACGCGCCGCACTGAAGAGGGCCGCATTGATCGCGGCGAGGGCCATCCACCAGGGCCACGCGACCTCGTTCCAGCCCAGGAGCAGGACAGCGGCCAGACAGAGCGCGGCCGAGCCCGTCAGCACCAGCCGCGGAGACAGGCTGTTTGTCTTGGCGCCGATCACGGGCGCCAGCACAAGGCTCGGCAAGACCAGGATCAGCGCGAGCACTTGCCAGCGTGCATCGCCTGAAGCCATGGCCAGCAACATCACGTAGACGCGCAGCGCGTTGTCCGCGGCGATGCGTGCCCCTTGCGCCAGCCACAGGCTTGCCAGCCGGATACTTCGCACCTGTTTCTCCCGACGTCAATCAGGATTCGATGTTGGCTGTTGAGTGTTCGATGCTGGCTGTTCGCGTCCATCGAACCAGTTCGGCCAGCCGGGATTCACGCCACCCGGCTCGCGAGGTCGTGGGGCGGGGAAGTCAACTTCCCCCCTCTCTGTATTCCGGCTACAATGCCGCGCGTGCAAACTCGCCTGTGCATGATCTATACTTGAAGTGGCTCCGGCAAGCCATCCCAGCCGAATTCCCGGAGGCCTGTTGTGGCTGACATGTCCAACACGCGAAGGATCGTCGTGCTCGGCTCCACCGGGTCGATTGGCACCAACTGCCTCGATGTTGTCACGGCGCTGGCGCCACGTTTGGAAGTGCTTGGCCTCAGTGCTCATGGCAACTGGGAGCAGCTCTTCGAACAGGCGGAGCAGCATCGCCCGCGCTGGGTGACCGTGACCGACGGGGAGGCGACGCCCGATCCGGCCCGTTTGCCCGCGGGCACGCAACTCTTTCAAGGCGAACAGGGTATTGTCGAGATGGTGAGCGACCCCGACGTGGACGTCGTGGTCACGGCCATCGTCGGCGCGGCCGGGCTCACGGGCACGTGGGCCGCGCTCGAGGCGGGCAAGACTGTGGCCATCGCCAACAAGGAAACCCTGGTGATGGCCGGGCCGCTGGTGATGGAGCTGGCGGCCCGCAAGAACGCGCGGGTGTTGCCCGTCGATAGCGAGCACAGTGCCATCTTCCAGGCGCTGCAAGCGGGGCAGGCGGGCGAGGTGGCCCGCGTGGTGTTGACCGCGAGCGGCGGCCCGTTCCGGGGGCGTTCGCGCAGCAGCCTCGAAGAAGTGACCGTCGAGGAAGCGCTGCGGCATCCCACCTGGCGAATGGGGCCGAAGATCACCCTCGATTCCGCGCCCTTGATGAACAAGGCGCTCGAGGTGATCGAGGCGCGCTGGCTCTTCGACCTGCAGCCCGAGCAGATCGAGGTGATCATTCATCCGGAATCGATCGTGCATTCGTTCGTGGAATTCGTGGATGGATCGGTGCTGGCGCAGCTTTCGCCGCCCGACATGCGTTTGCCGATTCAGTATGCGTTGACGTATCCGGACAGGCTGCCCGGTCCGGCGCGGCGGCTGGACTGGCGAGAACTGCGTGGCTGGCATTTCGAGCAACCCGATCACGAGACTTTTCCGTCGGTTCAGTTAGGATATGAGGTAGCCCGGCGCGGCGGGACCTGCGGGGCGGTGCTGAACGCGGCCAACGAGGCCGCCGTCAGCCGCTTCCTTGCGGGCGAGCTGTCTTTCCTGGACATCCCGCGGGTTTGTCGCGCTGTCTTGTCGAATCACAACTATAGCGGCCGTCCCAGCCTGCCCGAGCTTCATGCCGTCGATCGCTGGGCGCGTCAGGAGGTTAGTCGTTGGAGAACTACGAAGGCAACGATCCGCACCGCGACGTGACTCCGGAAACGCCCCAAGGCGAAGCGCCCCCTGAAGGAGGATCGCTCCTGGCCCGCTTCGGGCCGCAGCTGGTCTTTCTGGCCGCGTTCATCGCGCTCTGCGTCCTTTTCTATCAGAAGGGCTGGGTCACCGACCTGCACGGCGTGGGCAGCACGCTGCTGACCGCCGTCGGCCTGGGCTTCGTCATCTTCATCCACGAGCTGGGCCACTTCGCGGTGGCCAAGTGGTGCGGCGTCTATGTGCGCACCTTCAGCATCGGTCTCGGGCCCGCCATCCCGGGCTGCTCTTATCAATACGGCGAGACCAACTACCAGATCGGCGTCTTCCCGCTCGGCGGCTACGTCAGCATGATGGGCGAAGGAGAAGGGGCCGAGAGCGAGGAAGACGACACCGACCCGCGCTCGTTCAAGAACAAGACGGTCGGGCAGCGCATGGCCATCATCTCGGCCGGCGTGGTCATGAACGTCATCCTCGGCTTCGCCTGCTTCGTGTTCGTGTACATGACGCGCGGCGCCGAGCGGCGGCCCGCCGTGCTCGACGAGATCGACGCCGGCTCCCCGGCCGCCGTCCATTCCTTCCGCACCGGCGCGGTCATCTCCCAGATCGACGACATCAAGCACGATCCCGATTTCCCGTATGTCTGGTTCGATCGCGACCTCCTGCCCACGGTGATGCTCTCGAAGGAAGGGCAAGAGATCTTCCTGGTGATGTACGAGCCGGACCAGCCCGAGAAGGATTACCGCGTCGAGCCGCGCCGCACCAGCGAAGATCAGAAGCCGGTGCTGGGCATCTCGCCTCCTGGTTCCAACGAGCTGTTGCCCATCGAGGCCAAGCGGCATCGCGAAGGGCCGGTGCTGAACAACTCGGCGGGGGCACGGGCCGAACCCGCCTTCGATTTCGGCGACGTGGTCGTCGGCATGACGGACCCGGCCAAGGTGGCCGAGGGAATCGCCTCCGACGACGTCAAGTCGGTCACCGAACTGCCCATCGATCCGCGCGATCCCACGGGCAAGCATCGCAACTACTACGAATTGTGGCGGCGCATCTTCCAGCTGGTTGGTAAGCCGGTGGTGATGCGCGTCGAGCGGCGCGAGCCCGGGCAGAGCGAGAAGGCCAGCCCCAAGCTGGTTGACATCAAGGTGCCGGCCGCGTTCCAGCATTCGTTTGGCCTGCGCATGCGCATGGGGGCCATCGCCGGCATCCGCAAGGGATCGCCGGCCGCCGCGGCGGGGCTGGAGAACGGCGACATCATCGAAGGCGTGGAAGTCAAGCAGGCCGACGGCAAGACGCTGGCCTGGGTTTCGGCCCGCGATCCCAAGGCGGCCGAAGATGTGGAGCAGCGCCTGCTCAACCCGGAGAAACTGCCCACCGAGTTGAAGGCCTGGGCCGCCAGCAATCCACCCGACAAGACCGTCACCCTGCGCGTGGTTCATACCAATCCGCCGCCGGAAGATCCCAACGACAAGCGCGAAGCCCGCACGCGCAAGAATCTGCCCATGAAGTGGGACGACGCCTGGCGTTTCAACAAGGAGTTCCCGTTCCAGAAGACGTCGCCGCTGTCCATTCCGGAACTGGGCCTGGCCTACAAGATCGAGACGAAGGTAGCCGGGGTCGAGCCCGATTCGCCCGCCGCCAAGGCGGGTTTCCAGGAAGGGGACGTGATCACCGTCATCAACTTCTTCGACTCGGGCAGCAAGCGCGACGATCCGCCCAAGATGGCACGCGACGTGGAACTGAAACAGGACGAATGGGCGTTCGTGCTGCCCGTGCTGCAACGCCGGGCCGACTTCAAGCAGCTCAGCTTCAAGGTGCAGCGCGGCGGCAAAGAAGTGGAGATGAAGGAAGTGGGGGCCGTCGAAGATCCGACCTGGCCCACCACCGAATGGGGCGTGCTGTACGTGGCCGACACCCGCTTGCAACGGGCCGACAACCTGTGGCAGGCGCTGGGCATGGGCGTCAGTCGCACCACCAACTTCATCATGCAGATTTACGGCTACCTCGGCGGCGTGATCACCGGTCGGCTGTCGGTGAAGCAGTTTGCCGGCCCGGGCACGATTGCCACCACCGCCTACGCCATCGCCGGCTCGAACATGTACCAGTTCATCCTGTTCCTGGGCATCATCAGCGTGAACCTGGCGGTGATCAACTTCCTGCCCATCCCGATCCTCGACGGCGGGCACATGGTCTTCCTGATCTACGAGAAGCTGCGCGGCAAGCCCGCCTCCGAGACCGTGCGCGTGATCGCCTCCTATTGCGGCCTCGCCATGATCCTCGGGCTGATGATCTTCGTCATCTACCTCGACATCGACCGCTTCCGTTGATGCCATCGCCGCCGTATTGCCAGGCCCTGCCTGGCAGCACGATTCGGGCGGGCCGCTTGCACACATCGGTTGCACAGCGAACGCTGTTGTCCGGCCGTCGTAAGTTGTTGTTGCCACAGCCTTATCTCCAACGTTGTTGACAGAGTCGAGTGTGCAACCGGTCCTGCCAAACCGGAGCGCCACGGCCGCCGCGCCGAAGCCGCAACTAGTTACCGACACAGACATTACGCTTGCGACCTCGTTCCAAGAAAGGGGCGAAATCGCGAGGCCCGCTTGCATAAATGACCTGCATAGCCCGATCAGCATTCGGAACGGGCAGAAAAGATCATCAACTATGATGATGTTGCGCGCAGGCGGCCGAAAGTACGTGTCAGGTGTGTCTGTCAGTCATTCCTTGACGAGGCGCAGCGCGAAGATGGGATCGCCAACGCGGATGATGCCGCCCGCGACGACATCGGCACCGATGCCGCATTGATGGGCGAAGCACTTGATCATGTCCCCTTTGCCCGTCAACTTGATGAGGTGCATGCAAGGAGGCCAGGCGCGCCGGCCGCGCAGGACCACCTTGTCACCAATCTGAAACTCACGGCCAATCAACCAGTTCAGGTTGATGCTCCTGGTGACCAGGTTTCGCCGCATTTCGCCGGGGTCCATTGTCAGGCCTTGCTCGGCCAGCGCATCGAAGGGCTCTTGCTGAATGAGGGTGATCGGCGCATCCCACTCCGGCGAACCGGTATAGAACCCCTTGCCGATGGCGTAGCGATCGCCTGCCAGTCCGACCTGTTCCAGCACCTCGATACTCTCATGGCGTTGCATGGGGAGTGGGGATTCAGGAGATGTGTAGATGCCAACCAGCATGCTTGTAATCCTGGTGTACCAACCCGACGCGTACACGAGGGGCGGGTTGGTGTGACATAGTTCGTGCCAATTGGTCGCGGCATCGTATTCAGCCTGGGCGGCATGCCGCAGCCTGACGGGCAAGCTCACCCGGATGACCTCTTGAGAGTGGCCGCCAGAGCATCCTCCCAGGCCACCCAATCATCCGGATGCTCCGCTGCAGCGACGATACGCCGCTGCAACTCAGGGGCACTCAGGCCGTCGAGGCCAAGCAAGGTCAATGTCGTTGACATGGGTATCCTCCGTTTGACAATCTCATTTTACCTTGTCCTGGGTCACTGTCCCGCGGAGAACACTCCCCAAACTTCTCGGCACACTTCGCAGGCTATCGGGCCGCGCACCGGATCATGCCCCCTTGGCCCGTCCGGCTGATAATCTGCATGCAATTTTGCGGGGAGGTCTCGAACTCCGGGCAAGCGGCCCGGGGAATGCGGGCAAATCTTGCTAGCTGCCCTCTTGAAACCTCATATCGACGCCGATATTGTAGTTATTGCATGCAGAGTGGGGACTGCAACATCAAGTACAAGGACATTTCCATGAAGGTAGCCCTCGAATTGCCGCCGAACCTGGAACAGACGCGCCTCTCCGACGCCGTCTATGAAACCTTGCTCGACGCCATTCTGTCCGGCCGGCTGTGCGCGGGCTCGGTGGTCAGCGAGGTGGCCCTCTCCAAGCAGCTCGAGGTGAGCCGCACCCCCGTGCACGATGCCCTCCGGCAGCTGTCCAAGGATGGCCTGATCGAGCAGCGCGCCAACCACCGCGCGGTCATCGCCACCTTCGCGCGCGAAGACGTGCACGATGTCTTCGAGATGCGGAAGATCCTGGAAGGGGAGGCTGCCTACCGCGCGGCCACCCGCCTCGATCGTCCCGAGCTGGCCCGGCTGCGCAGCGAAGGGGACAACCTGGCCCGTTCGCGCAAGCGGCCCGACTGGGTCGAGCGCTGGGCCGATTTCGACGAGGACTTCCACACCAGCGTGGCCCGGGCCAGCGGCTCCAAGCGCCTCTACCAGGATATCATCCGTTACCGCATGCTGCATCGCGGCTTCAATCTGCTCACCACCACCGTCGAGTGCCTGAAGCAGGCCCTCGACGAACATTTCTGCATTCTCGAATCGCTGGAAAACCGCAAGGCGGATGAAGCCCGCCAGCGCATGGTCAGCCACATCCAGGAATGGCAGGCCTTCTTCGTCAACCGCTTTCCACATCGGTGAGAGAAGGCGAGCAATGACTTGCCGCCGGGAACGGTGTATCGCGCAGCGGCGCATCTGCGGCTGGGTTGACTACTTCTCGACGGCGCCGATGACGAGGCAGCAGTTGTGCCCGCCGAAGCCGAAGCTGTTGGAGATGGCTTTCTTGACGCGCATCTCGCGGGCCTGCCTGGGCACGTAGTCGAGGTCGCAGGTCGGGTCGGGCGTGTCGAGATTGATGGTCGGGTGCACCACGGAGTGCTTGATGGTGAGGGCACAGGCGATCAGCTCGATGCCGCCGGAGGCGCCGAGCAGGTGGCCCGTCATGCTCTTGGTGCTGGAGATGGCCAGTTTGCGGGCGTGCCCGTCGAAGACTTGCTTGACGGCGCTGGTCTCGGCGGCGTCGCCGAGCTGCGTGCTGGTGCCGTGCGCGTTGACGTACTGGATTTCTTCGGGGTTGGTGCGTGCGTCGCGGAGGGCAAGCTGCATGGAGCGGACGGCCCCGAGCCCTTCCGGGTGCGGTGCGGTGATGTTGTAGGCATCGGCCGATGAGCCCACGCCGAGCACCTCGGCATAGATGGTGGCGCCGCGTTTCTTGGCGTGCTCGTAGTCTTCGAGGATGACGATGCCGGCCCCTTCGGAAAGGACGAAGCCGTCGCGGTCTTTATCGAAGGGTCGGCTGGCCGCCTGCGGATTGTCGTTGCGGGTGGACAGGGCGCGCGCCGAGCAGAAGCCGCCAAGCCCCATGGGGGTCATGGCCGCTTCGGAGCCGCCGGTGACCATGATGTCGGCGGCACCGGACTGGATGGTCCGCAGTGCGTCGCCCACGGCATGGGCCGCGGAGGCGCAGGCAGTGGCCACGGTGGTGTTCGGGCCGCGCAGACCAAAATGGATGGAGATGTTGCCCGAGGCGGCGTTGGCGATCATTTTCGGAATCACGAACGGGCTGATGCGGTCGGGGCCTTGCTGGAGGTAGCGGCGATGCTGC
>JBFWSD010000141.1:0-9668 GCA_050248575.1 Gemmataceae bacterium | reverse complement strand
GCTTGATGGTCTTGCCCTTGTCGAGCTCCTTCATGAAGGCCTGGCTGAGCCGGTCGCGCGGGCCAAGCTCCATGCTGGCCTTCTGCGGATGCTTCGGGTCTTTGACGTCGAGGGGCTGACCGAGGTTGTAATCTTGCAGGAAGCGGTAGCCGTCCTTGTTGAGGAGGATGCCCCCTTCGCCGCGGGCCGCTTCCGTGATGAGAATGCCGGTGCCGGGCAGCCCGGTCGGATGGTACTGGACGAATTCCATGTCCTTCATGGGTACGCCGGCCCGATAAGCGAGGGCCATGCCGTCGCCGGTCTTGATGGCGGCGTTGGTGGTGAAGGGGAAGACTTTGCCCGCGCCGCCCGTGCAAAGAATGGTTGCCTTGCCGCCGATGGCGCGAACCTGTCCGGTGCGCAGCTCGATGGCGGCCACTCCCTGGACGCGCCCGTCCACAACCAGGAGTTTGGTTACAAACCATTCATCATAGCGCGTGACGTTGTTGTAGCGCTGCGAGTTCTGGAAGAGGGCGTGCAGCATGTGGAAGCCGGTCTTGTCGGCAGCGAACCAGGTGCGTTCGATCTTCATGCCGCCGAACGGGCGGACGGCCACATGCCCGTCCGGGTCGCGGCTCCACGGGCAGCCCCAGTGCTCCAGCTGGATCATTTCCTTGGGGGCTTCGTTGACGAACACCTCGACGCAATCTTGATCGGCGAGCCAGTCGGCGCCGGAGACGGTATCGCGGAAGTGTGCATCGAGACTGTCGTTAGGTTTGATGACGGCCGCCGCGCCCCCCTCGGCCGACACGGTGTGGCTGCGCATCGGATAGACTTTAGATACCACGCCGACGCTCAGCCGGGGGTCCTCTTCGCCGATGGCAATCGCTGCCCGCAAGCCAGCGCCGCCGCCGCCCACGATGAGGATATCATGACTCAATAGGTCCATGGTCCGGTTCTTCTCCCTCTCGCCGCCTCCTGCGTCTGACTCGGTTTCACCCCTGATGAGATTCGTTCTACTCCCGGCGGGCCAGTTGGCCAGTGGACGAGGAACGTCTGAAGTTCGCGCCGGTCAACGATTGCGATGTACCACCTGTGCGGTGAGCTGCTCAAGGATGTGCTTGCACGGGGACGCGGGCAGGCAGTCGAGTTCATCGCGGGCACGCGCGGCGTACTCCTCGGCGCGGCCGCTGGCATATTGCAAGGCGCCGTTTTCCAGCAAGAACGGGCGGATGGCCTCGCGCTTGTGGTTGCCCGGGCTCTGCAAGATCTGCCGCAATCGTGTTGCCGATTCCACCGGCGCCTTCGCCAGCAAACGGATCAAGGGCAGGGTCAGCTTCTGCTGCTCCACGTCGGTGCCCAGCGATTTGCCCGTGGTTTGTTCTTCACCCACCAGATCGAGCAAATCGTCCGCAATCTGGAAGGAAATGCCAAGCCAGCGGCCGAAGTCGGCCAGCCGTTCTACCACCGCGTCGCTTGCCCCGGCGTACTGGGCGCCCAGACGGCAACAGCACGAGGTCAACTCGGCGGTCTTGCCGTCGATCATGTCGAGGTAATCTTCTTCGGAGAGATCGAGGTTGCCCCGCTCGGTGCCTTGATGGAGCTCGCCTTCACAGACGCGATTGGTGGCAGCGCCGATCAGCCGGCAGGCCCGTGCGTCGACCATGGCCGCCAGGTGAAAGGCGTGTGTAAACAGGTAGTCGCCCAGCAAGATGCTGTTCTGGTTGCCCCAGTTGACGTTGACCGTGGGGCGATGCCGCCGCACGCTGGCGCTGTCGAGCACGTCATCATGAACGAGTGTGGCCGTGTGGATCATCTCGACGACCGCGCCGAGCGTGTGATGGTCTGAGTTCACGTTGCCGCAAGCTTGGGCCGTCAGCAACAGGAGGGCGGGCCGCAGCCTCTTCCCTCGATAGCATTCGAGGTGTTCGAGAATGCGGGCCACCGCCGGCCGCTGACTCGCCAGCGTTTCCGCCAGCACGCGTTCAACCGCTTGCAGGTCGGTGGCAATCGGTGCGTACAGCTCGGCTGTGAAACTGCGTCGGGGCTGACTGGTCACGCTGCTCATGATGAATGACGGCGAAAGGACAACCGGGCATCTGGAAGGAACAACCGCAGGAGGCAGCGGGTTTTCACGCGCGAAGCTGGGTTTCTGAAGTTTCAATCTGAATTGAATTCTATGGAGGGGGCCCGTTGCGTCAACTTGCGGCGGGAACACGGCCAGACCGAGGCGCGGGACTGGTGTTTGCCACGCGGCGTTTCGGTGTAACGTCCGCTGTCTGCGGCGTTTATGGGTTGCATGATGCAAGTAACGATGCAAGTTAGGTTCGTTCCGATGTCTCGTCCACTCCATTGTGCATGCATTTGGCTACCTCTCGCACGAATCCTCGCATAAGCTTGGGTTGGTTAGCGAGGGCATCCGTGGATGCTGTACCGAGAAAAGGAGATGTGATGAGACGCCTGGCACTCACGGTCGCGCTTCTTGGAGTGGGCTCACTCCCCGCCCAGCAAGCAGTCGTGCAACGCATGGCTGGCCCACGCCAATCCAATCAGATCAATGTTCCGCAAAAAGTCGATCCAGCCCAGGACGTGGCCAGGCTGCTCGTTTTTGGTTCGCACGGCCCGGCCTTGATCGAGGCGGTCATTCACATCGATGGTAAGCCCTATCAGGCCCACCGTGAGCAGCTTGTCGATGAGATCCTCAAGCTGGCCACGCCACCCGATGCGGACAAACCGACGTGGAAGCAGGCTGAAGCCAGCAAACGCATACAGGCGTATCGCGTTGGCAGCCCGCGTTTCTTTCTGCAAGGGGGCGGCATGATGGGCAGGCAGCAATCGCTTGCCGCCATGTACGACAAGAACAAGGACGGCCAGATCGATCGCTACGAAGCCAGGCTGTTCCTGGCCAACGAAGCGGGCGGTCCCGCGCTGTTGCTGGCCGACTCCAATGAGGCGGCCTCGCCTGGCGCCGCCCCGCTCTGGGACAAGTTCGATACCGACAAAGATGGCACGTTCTCCGCCGCCGAACTGGATGCACTGCCCAGGGGGCTGCTCAAGCACGATACCGATGACGATGAGGCGCTCACTTTCGCCGAGATGATACGCGGCCCCCAGGCGGGTCGCGGCATCGAATTCCAGCTGCTGAGCCTCCTGAATGAGACGGGCAGCACGAGCAGCGATCACGCCTTCCTGCTCAATGAAACGGCCGACTATCAGACCGTTGCCCGCGCCTTTGCCAAGCACTACAAGGGCATCGACCTGAAAGACCGGGCTGAGCTTGCCAAGACTGCCCCGTTGCTGGCCAACCTCGTCGAGAAACTCGACACGAATCGCGACGGCAAGCTCGACGACAAGGAACTGACCGCCCTCGCCACCATCACGCCGCATCTCAGGCTGAACTGGCAACTCTTCGCAGGCAGCGATGCCAAGATAAGCGTGGAGCAGATCCTGGGGGCGAATGGCCCGCGGCATGTGGCAGCCACCCATGTCGTGGACGTCTCCGGCACCAAGATTCATCTCGATCCGCAGCGCATCGGCACCGGCTACTCGATCGCCCTGGCCGGGCAGGCCACCTTCGAGCAGCTCGATACCGATAAGAACGGCATCCTCGAAGAGAAGGAGATCGCCAAAGCCGGCAACGCCCAGAGCCTGGTCAAAGCTTGGGACCTGGATGACGACGGCAAGGTGACCCGCAAGGAACACGACGAACACGCAGCGCTTCAGCGTGCTGCCGCCACGGGCCGCGTCAGCCTGAGCTGCAATGTCGTCGGCCAACGGTTGTTTGCCGCTCTCGACGTCAATAGCGACGGGCAACTGGGCCTGCGCGAGATCCAGAACGCCGCCGACAATCTGCGCCGTCTCGATCGCAACAAAGACGGCAAGCTGACCATGATGGAGTTGCCCGCGGCGTCACTGGAAGTGGCGCTTTCACTCAACACGCAGCAGACGGGCCGCCTGGTAAGTTTGACCAATGCGTTCAGGCCCGACGAGCCCGCGTCGGCCCCAAGTAAAGGACCCCTGTGGTTCCGCAAGATGGACTACAACGGTGATGGCGACATTTCACGCCGGGAGTTCGTTGGCACGCGCGCCGATTTCGAACGCCTTGATGTCAACCGTGACGGTTTCATCGATCTCGAAGAAGCGGAGGCAGCAGAGAAGAAACGCTGACTTCAAGCGCCCTTGATCTGCAGGCGGCCCTGCTCGTCGACGAGTCGCTTGGCCAGCAGGCTGGCACAGGCATAGACTGCGTCGGTGGCGGGTGTTGCTGTCTCGGTCAGGCGACCGAGTTCGACGACGGCGCCGATCAAAGCATCCAGTTCGAGCGGGCGGCCCGCTTCCACGTCCTGAAGTGTAGAAGTCTTGTGCTTGCCGACCGCTTCCGCGCCGGCGATGCGTCGATCGATGCCAAGCCGCACCCTGATGCCAAGCTTCTCGGCGATGACCAGGGCCTCGCCCATCATGGCGGCGGCCAGGTGCCGCGTGGGCGGAAACGTGCAAATGTCGTGTAGTGTGGCATGCGTCAGGGCACTGATCGGATTGAAGACCATGTTGCCCCACAGCTTGAGCCAGATCTCGCCGCGCAGGTCGCTTAACACGGGCGACTTGAATCCCGCCCGGGCGAAGGATTCGGACAATCGTTGACAGCGTTCCGGCGCGGCTGCCGGATCGAGTTCACCGACAGGGAGACGATTGCCCTCGTTGACGCGGACCACGCCGGGCCCGACCAGTTCCGAGGCAAAGTAGACCACGGTGCCGATGACCCGTTCGCTTTCGATGTGGGTGGCAATGGTGCCTTCGGGATCGACGGCGCGCACGGGCCGACCCTCGTGCGGCCCGCCCCACTTATAGAAGAACCACCAGGGAACACCGTTCTGCAAGGTGACGACGATCGTGTCTGGGCCGAATAGCCCGCGCAGATCGGCGGCGATGCCCGGGATCTGATGCGCTTTGACTGCGAGCAAGACGACATCGTGCGGCCCGGCATCGTGAATCGGCACGGCGCGGACCCCTTTGGCCAATCGCTCGCTGCCGTCTTCTTCAATCAGTTTGAAGCCATGTTCCGCGACGGCGGCCAGGCTTGCCCCACGGGCCACGAAGGTAACGTCCTCGCCCGCCAGCGCCAGCCGGGTTCCAAGATAGCCCCCCACCGAACCAGCACCCACTACTGCAAAGCGCATCACGATTCCCTCTGAGGTCGTTCACTCCTGGCAGTTTACAGGCTCGACTTGAGGAATTCTTGCATTGCGGGCGGAATTGCTGGCAAAGTCAGCGCGATGTGCCAGGGGACGGCAATCTGCCCGGTGTGCCGATTCCTGGCCGGGGAATTAGCGGCGAGTTTGGCCGCCACGGCGACCTGCCCGGCTGGCATCGGTTATGTTTCAGTGGATACAGGGCGCGCACCGGCCATCAGGAAGGTGTCCGGCAGGTTCGCCCCCGGCTTCAGAGAAGAAAACCAGCCATGAAACGACTCTTTGCTCTCGGCGTCATGACGGTGGCGGTGCTCGGCTTCAGTGCGCAATCGGCGTTTGCCTGGTGGCCCTGCTTCCCGCTGTGTGGGTGCTGCAAGAAAAGCAAGTGCTGCACCACGATCTCGATCAAGCAGTACAACGCCTTCACGCCGGTGTGCTGCGGTAGCCTGCACTGTGACGGCTGCTGCCCGGTGAACATGTCTCCGCCGTGCTGCGGCGTGCAGAGCATGTGCGGGCCGGGCATCTTCGGTCTCGGCGCGAGCTGCTACGGCGGCGGTTGCTGCGAAGGCGGCTCCTGCTGTGCCGACTCGTGCGGCGGGCAGCTCCCCGCGGCCACCTCGCTGCCCCAGGCCCAGCCCAACACCGCGTACACCGCGCCGCTGCCTGCTCAGTCGCGCATGCCGATGGGCGCCCCGGTCCATCAGACCGGCTACCAGCCCATGATGAACCCCTACATGGGCATGAATCCCTATGCCCAGCAGATGAACCCCTACATGGGCATGAACCCCTACGCCCAGCAGATGAACCCCTACATGGGCATGAACCCCTACGCCCAGCAGATGAACCCCTACGCCCAGCAGATGAATCCCTACTACTGGCAGGGCAAGTGATCCGCCAGGCTGACGAAGCTAGACGAAACCGGGAAAGCCGGAGCAGAGAAGAGCCCGCGAGGTTACTGGCCTCGCGGGCGTCTTTGTTTCAGCAGGCTACTCGGAGGCAACCGCTTGCTTCCGGTTGTTGCTCGCCTTGGGGGCGGGCTCGGGCTGCTTGGCTAGCTCGGGCTTGACGGGCTCGCCGTTGCTGACCGGTGCCCCCATGTTCAGTCCGCGCTTCTCCAGAATCTTGCCAGAGATCTCTTCCATTACCTTGGGATTGTCGCGCAGGAACTGCTTGGCGTTTTCGCGGCCCTGGCCCAGGCGGGTGTCGCCATAGCTGATCCAGGCGCCGCTCTTCTCGATGATCTAGTCCTCGATGGCCAGGTCGATCAGGTCCCCTTCGCGACTGATGCCGCGATCGTGCATCAGGTCGAACTCGGCCACCCGGAACGGTGGGGCCACCTTGTTCTTCACCACGCGCGCCTTCACACGCGCGCCCACGGTCTCGTCGCCGTCCTTGATCGAGGTGACCTTGCGCACGTCGAGACGGACCGAACTGTAGAACTTGAGGGCCAGGCCGCCCGACGTGGTTTCCGGATTGCCGAACATCACGCCGATCTTCTGGCGAATCTGGTTGATGAAGACCATGCAGGTCTTGGTGCGCGAGATGGTGGGATTGAGGATACGCAGGGCCTGGCTCATGAGGCGGGCCTGCAAGCCCACATGCGTGTCGCCGATTTCTCCTTCCACTTCCGAACGGGGCACCAGGGCCGCCACCGAGTCGATGACGATCATGTCCACCGCGTTCGACTTGATGAGCATCTCGGCGATCTTCAACGCTTCTTCCGCACAGGAGGGCTGGCTGACCAGCAAGCTCTCGAGATCGACCCCGATGCGCTTGGCCCAGCTCGGGTCGAGGGCGTGCTCGGCATCGATGAAGGCGGCCACGCCACCCTGACGCTGAGCATTGGCCACCGCGTGCAAGGCGACCGTGGTCTTGCCGCTTGCTTCCGGGCCGAAGACTTCGATGATACGGCCGCGGGGCAGCCCGCGGCCACCCAGGGCGATATCCAGGCTCAGGGCACCGGTCGGGATGCCCGACACATCGCTGGCCGAGCCTTCGCCCAGCTGCATGATGGCTCCCTTGCCGAACTGCTTCTCGATCTGGCTCAGGGTGTTACGCAATTCGCGATCGAAGGGCTGCTCCGCCATGGGTTTCCTCCTGAAAGGTGTTTCGTCACGCCCAGGTGGTCGGAGACCGCGGGCGGGCGTCAAACTCGAGCTGGGGCCGGGCGAATGGGCCGCCAGAGCGATGGTGTACGTTTGTCAGTATAGCATCGGTTCTACAACGGTCAAGCTTCGTTGCCAATATTACAAAACCCAGCCGGTCAAGCTCCAGCCCGGTGAACTTTTGCGGTCGGTCCTGCGTCTGCCTATCATGGCCAGCATGATCGAACTCGACGGCTCGATGGGCGAAGGAGGCGGGCAGATCCTGCGCTCTTCACTCGCGCTTTCCCTCCTCACGGGCAAAGCTTTCCACCTGGCCAACGTGCGGGCGGGCCGCGAACGGCCCGGGCTCCAGCCCCAGCACTTGATGAGTGTAATTGCCGCCGCCAAGGTCGGCGCCGCTCAGGTGCATGGTGACCACAAGGGAAGCACCGACCTGGTTTTCATTCCCGGGCAAGTCCAGGCGGGCCGCTATCGTTTCCCCATCGGCACCGCCGGGGCCACCGGGCTGGTCCTGCACACGGTCTACTTGCCGCTCGCACTGAGCGGCGAAGCGGCCAGCGAGCTGGTCATCGAGGGAGGCACGCACGTAAAGGCTGCCCCTTGCTTTCACTTTCTCGAGGAAACCTGGCGTGCGTTCCTTGATCTCGTCGGGCTGCGCATCAAGGTGTCGATGCGCCGTTCGGGCTTCTATCCCAAGGGGGGCGGGGCCATCGACGCGCACATCACGCCCACGGCTCGGGTGCGGCCATTGAACGCGATGGAACGCAGCGCGTGCAAGCGCGTACGCGGCTTCAGCGCGGTCGCGGGCTTGCCTGCCGACATCGCGCAGCGGCAAGCCCGCCGCGCCGAGAATCGCCTCAAGCATTGCGGCCTGCGCGTCGAGATCGACGAACAAACCTGGTCCGGCGGGCAGGGAACCGTCTTGGCGCTGATGCTTGATGTCGAGCCGGTGACCATTTGCTTCTTCGCGCTGGGAGAGCGGGGCAAGCGTGCCGAACGGGTCGCGGACGAGGCCGCCGATCAGGTGCTCGCTTACCTGGAAGCAGCGCCGGCGGCCCTCGATCCCCACAGCGCGGACCAGCTGGTCTTGCCCCTGGCGTTTGCCGATGGGCCGTCACGCTTCACGGTTTCCGAGGTGACGCAGCATCTGCTCACGAACGTCGCGGTGATTCGCCGCTTCGTGGATCGTGACCTGAGCTGCACCGGTGAACCGGGGCAGCCCGGCGAAGTGAGCATCGTTTGACGGCGCGGCGCCGTCGATAGTACAATTGGGGCAGGAGTGTATTACCAATGAAGACGATCTCCTGCAAATTGCCCGACGAGCTTGCTTCGGCCCTGGCGGCCTTGGCCCGGAAGCGCGGCGTCCCTAAGTCGGAACTGCTCCGCGAAGCGTTGGAACAGTATGTCGGCAATGGCTCGAAGCTAAAGGGAGTGTCGTGCTATGACAAGGCGCCCGATCTTGCGGGCAGCCTCGATGGCGGGCCGAGCGACCTTTCTTACAACAAAAAACACCTGGCAGGTTTCGGTGAATGAACGCCGCCCTGGTCGATACGGGACCCCTGGTCGCCTACTTGCATCGCAGGGACCGCTTTCACGGCTGGGCCGTGGAACAGTTCAAGCATCAGCCCTTTCCACTGCTCACCTGCGAGGCGGTCCTCACCGAAGCTTGCCATCTGGTCCGGAAATTGGTGGGCGGGTGCAGTTTGATCATGAAGCTCCTTGAAGAAAAGGTTGTTGCCAACGGCTTCGAGCTTGCCGAGGAGACGCAAGCTGTCAGTGCACTCATGACGCGTTATCAGCGTGTGCCGATGTCTCTGGCCGACGCCTGTCTGGTGCGGATGGCAGAGTTGCGCGACCGAGCGAATATCCTCACCATCGACAGCGATTTCGTCTTCTATCGCAAGCATGGCCGTAAGGTAATTCCCACGATCATGCCAGACCTGAGCAAGGAGAACGAATCGTGATGCTGCGCCTGGCCCAGATCGTGGCTGATACCGAGGCCGAGGGCCCCGGGCGGCGCTTCGCGCTCTGGTTCCAGGGCTGCCCGCTGCGCTGCCCGGGCTGCTGCAATCCGGAAATGCTCCCCTTCGAAGGCGGCCAGCTCGTCGCACTCGACGAAATCGTGGCCCAGATCCGGGCTGCGCGCGACGAGCATCACATCGAAGGCATCTCTCTGCTGGGGGGCGAGCCTGTGGCGCATGCAGGGGGGGCGGCCCTGCTCGCGCGGGCTGCGCAAGCCCATGGGCTGAGCGTCATGGTCTTTTCGGGCTACACGCTCGAAGAGATTCACGCCATGCCCGAGTCCGCGGTCGGCGATCTCCTGGCTCACGTCGACATCCTGGTCGACGGGCCGTACCTGCGCGAGCAGCCCGACACGTCGCGGCGCTGGATCGGC
>JBFWSD010000140.1:0-9671 GCA_050248575.1 Gemmataceae bacterium | reverse complement strand
GCTACAAAGCATCCACAAACTCGTTGACAGTCAGCCCAGCGGCTCGGATCAAACTTCTCAGAGTTCCCTTGGCTACTGGATTGTGTGCCGGAACAGACAAGGTCGCCTCACTTCCGTCACGCACCAGGATGATGTGGCTGCTCGACTGCCGAGCAACCTCCCAACCGAATGACTTGAAAGCCCTTACGGCCTTCTTGTGGTTAACTGAAGGCAACTTCGCCACTTCATGAGTCCTCTGGGCACCACCGCGATGCCATGTCCAGAATTCAAAACAGCAGGCGCTGGACAATTGCGCCCTTTGGCAGCTACCCTAGCTGTCACGCGAGGACCTCAAGTTCAACCTGGCATGTTTCGATCGTTAGCGCCATTCCTCTCTCGGCACGGACTTCCAGGCATAGTATAATCGCATCGCGAATGTTCGCGAGACTCTCTTCTCTCGTATTGCCCTGGCTCACGCATCCGGGAATCGCCGGACACTCGGAAATCCAGACGCCATCTTCGTCGCGGTTCAACGTCACCTGGAACTTCATGGTGTCCTCACTTCGTCCGGAAGTAGACGATCAGCGCTTTGATGCCGGTGCCGGGGCGGCGCCAGGTGCCTCTTTCCGTTCAATCAACTCGTCGCGCAACGCTACAAAGCTAGTCGTGAAGCAGTAGCCGGTGGTGCAGTGAGCCGGAATGTAGTCAAAGACCCTTGCTGGCGTTCCAGTAAAGCCGCCGGTCTCGTAGCCGACGTACTTGAACCTGCTGCCAACCGTTGGCTTCCCGATCTCAACCCACGCTGGCAGGAAGTGGAACACACATTCATTCGGCAGTTGCTTGCCATTGACAGCCTGAATGCGAAGCAGGAGTTGGCCCAGGTCAGCCTTGATACCTCGATATTGTTCGTCTGCGACCACACCCTCGACGGTCACAATCTCACCCAAGGGTTGGCCAAGGTAGCCGATGACCTGTCGCCGATTCAATTCGGCAACCGACACCGCCTTGACCTGCCCTGGGGATTGATTCGCATGCAAGACAGAAAACGCAAGCAGAGCGGCACTCCCGAGGACGGAGATGGCCACCGCATACTTCATTGCACCCCTCCAGGACTTGGTCACTTCTTCGTGTGCCCGCGGGCAAAGATGCTGGCCACGAAGCTCAGCACGTCGGTCGAGCACACTTCGCAGTAGCCGTACGTGCGGATCAGGCGGCTCTTGACCACGTCGATCTTCTCTTGCGTGGTCTGGTCCACCACGCTCGACACCAGGCTGGTCAGCTTGATGGTGTCCTTCTGGTCCTCGAACAGCTTGAGCTCGAGGGCCTTTTGCAGACGCTCGTTGGTCTTGTAGTCGAACTTCTTGCCGTCGATGGCGAGGGCGCCGATGTAGTTCATGATCTCGCGGCGGAAATCGTCCTTGCGGCCGTCAGGGATGTCGATCTTTTCTTCGACTGAGCGCATCAGCCGCTCGTCCGGTTCCTCGTAGTTGCCCGTGTAGCGGTTGCGGACCTTCTCGCGCTGCGTGTAGGCCTTGACGTGGTCGATGTAGTTGGAGCAGAGGCGGGTGAGGGCGTCCTCGTCGGCGGCGATGGCCCGCTGCACCTCGTTCTTGACCATGTCTTCGTATTCTTCACGCACGACCGAGAGCAGTTCCTTGAAGTGCTGCTGCTGCTCCGGGCTGGTGATGAGCGAGTGGTGCCGCAGCCCGGCTTCCAGCTCTTGCAATACCATGAACGGATTGACGCAGCTCTCCTCGGGATGAGCGACGAGGGCGTTGGAGATCTTGTCCTGGATGTAACGCGGGCTGATCCCCGACATGCCCTCGTTCATGGCTTCGCGCTTCAGCTCGACGACATTATCCTCTGTGAAGCCGGGCAACGTCTTGCCGTTGTACAGCTTGAGCTTCTGAAGCAGGGTCAAGCTGGCATGCTTGGGCTGCGTCAGCCGCGTCAACACGGCCCACATGGCGGCAATCTCGATCGTGTGCGGCGCGATGTGCTTGCCCTTCACACGTTCGGCGTTGAAGTCTTTCTCGTAGATCTTTACTTCATCGCGCAACCTCGTCACATAGGGCACGTCGATCTTCACGGTGCGGTCGCGTAACGCTTCCATGAATTCGTTATTCTGCAGGCGGCGTTACTCGGGCTCGTTGGTGTGGCCCAGGATGACTTCGTCGATGTCGGTCTGGGCAAACTTCTTCGGCTTGATCTTGTGTTCCTGGCTGGCCCCGAGCAGATCGTAAAGAAAAGCCACGTCGAGCTTTAGCACTTCGATGAACTCGACGAGCCCGCGATTGGCGATGTTCAGCTCACCGTCGAAGTTGAAGCAGCGCGGATCGGAATCGGTGCCATACTCGGCGATCTTACGATAATTGATGTCGCCCGTGAGTTCGGTCGAGTCCTGATTCTTCTCGTCCTTGGGCTGGAAGGTGCCGATGCCCACGCGATCCTGTTCTGAAAGCATGAGCCGGTAGACCTTTATGTCTTCGAGCATGCGGCCCCAGTCGCCGTCATAGCGGGCCATGTGCTCGTTGAACATCTGGCGGCAGAACGGGCACAGGTCGCCCTGGATGCGGATCTCGTACGGGCTGGGAACTGCCAGCGATTCCTTCAGCTTGCTCAGGAACGGGGCACGCAGCTCGTGGGGCACCAGGTGCATGGGCTCCTCGTGCATCGGGCACTTGTGCCAGTGTCCGTTCTCTCCCTTCCAGGAGAAGGAGAAGATCATGCCGGCGTCGATGCGCGAGTATTCCTCGAGCCCCTTCTTCAGCAAGCGGGCAATCGTGCTCTTCGACGAACCGACCGGGCCGTGCAACAGCAGCACGCGGCGTTCGGTGCCGTAGCCTTTGGCCGCCGACTTGAAGGTGTTGACCAGGTGCATCAAGGGCCGATCCAGCCCGTAGATGGCGTCGCCATGCTTGGCGGCGTATTCCGTGAAGAAGCGGAAGCGAGTGATCTTTTCCTTGTGTTCGAAGACCTCGTCGGTGCCGTGGGCCAGGATCATGTCGTACAGGCGCTGGTAGGCAGAGCGGCACACTTCCGGGTGTTCGCGGACAATGTCGAGGTAGGCATCGAAGCTGCCTTCCCAGTGCTTCTTCTTGTAGTCACTGAGATTGAGCTCCTGCCGGATGGAGTCGAGGATCGCCTTGCCCTGAGACATCGCTGTCACCTCCATAAACGAGCAGCGCGTTCACTCGCGCCGCCGGGTCGAGCCAGATCAGATGTCAAAACGCGGACGGCTGTCGTGTAGGAGATGCGCGGTCTCGCGGGTAGAGATCCGCGTGCTGGCCCCCGGTGGCGTGGTCAGGGTTCAGAGGAGAGAGAGAAGCTGCTGGATACCACGGCCGCTCTACCGGGCTGCATGGGGGACTATACCCGGGCCCCTTCCTTCGTATTCTGAGCCGTCACTCAATTCTAACTGCATCTTCCGATTTGGTCAAATGCAGTCACCCGCCGATCCTGCGCGTTTCGCCGTGCTCGAAACGAATCCCGGTGCTTGCCCGTTCCACCCGGCTTGACCTGCGTCGCGGGCCGAGTTTGGGCATCATGATGAAAGACACCATACGCTCGAATAGGGGGTGCCTGTCAAGGTCGATTTGGCGCACGCGGAGCCCGCAGGCCGGGCCGACTCCTCTCGACTCATCGCAGCGGAAATTCGCACCACCACCAGGTAGGACAGTTCCATCGGCTGCGCGACTGCGGAGTCGAACAGAACGAGAGTTCGGCTGGTATTCGCGGTTCCGGTCGCTATGACGGGCAGTGAGGCTTTCGATCCCGTATGGGCCAGGAGCAAGAACATGAGCAGGTTGAAGAGTCGGATGACCTGGCTGGTAGTGTTGCTGGGCTTCGCGGGCATACTGCACGGACAGCAACCTGAGGTCCCCTACGCGCCCTTCGACCCCCCTGCTTATCACGAAAAACTGATCCAGTACCTGGAAGAGCTACGGGCCAAACAGAACTCCTTCCGGCAGGACTGGCCCATGGGGGAGCACCTCTTCGACGAGTTGAAGCCTTCGCTCGAACAGGTCACGGGCGAGCCCGCCGACTATTGCAGGTGGTTCTGCTGGACAACCATCACGGGGCTGGAGGTCGCTGAAGACAAGGTGCTCTCGGCGCACGCCAACTGGCTGTATCCGGAGCATACGGCCCAGCAAGAGTGGCTATTCCGCACGACACGCGCTGAGTTGCAACGCCTGCTCTTGCTCATCCGCGTACACTGCAGCATGCGGTTTGATGTTGAATATGTGCCCGAGGTCGCCACCTGGTGGGCCGCCCGTGTGCCCGGGGCCGAGAAGGCCGAATCCATCCGGTTCACGCGGCTGGCGCTGGCTCACGCCGCTGTGTTCGTCCACCTCGACCACCGGTACGGATTGCGCCACCGCTTGCTGATGGCGAAGAGCCGTGAGGAGTTTGAAGTGCTGTTTGCCCTCGGTCATGGTGCGGCCCTCTGGCAGACCGCCGAGGTGGCCCGGTTGCTGGGCGCGGCCGACCTTGTGCCCTTGCTGATGATCGACTACGTCCGCCATGTGCCAGAAAGCGCCTCGGCCAGGGATTCTGCCGCGCGGCAGGTCCTGCAACGGCAGCACGAACTTGCCCTGCGTGGCTATCGATACTTCCAGGAGCAAGCCCGATCGCAACCCATGCGGCTGGACGAAGTGCTGGCAGCCCATGGCCTGGAGCCTGCCAGAGAGTGATAGCTCACCTTTGGCGAGGTTCGACGCCTCTGGCAATCAACAGAGAATGATGTCCGCTCCGAGGTACCCGGAGGAGACTATTCGGGCGGGCGTTCCAGTAGCCTGGCTTCGTCGAGGACAACCCGGAGGGCCCAGGCTTCGCCGTTGGTGGTGAAGGCATAGACCAGCTTCCGTCTGGCATCGTACATCCAGCCGCATCCGTAACCGTCGGGGGCCGAGCCGGCATCGAGCAAGAACATCTTGTTGCGGGCGCAATCGTACACGCGGGTGTATTGCTTGCCGGTCTTCGGGTCGCCGCGGCGCACGTGATCGCCGATCAGGACCCAGTCGGCATGTTCAACGTAAACAAGCTCACGGGCACAGCCCGTCCGGGCCAACTCGGCATTGTCGGGCTTGATCAGCTGGAGTGACTTATCGGCGAAGTTGAAGCCAAGCAACGAGCCGTCGCTGACCTTGTTGTAGCCGCCGCCGACGCCGCTCAGGATCATGCGGTCACGCCTGGCATCGTAGACAAGCCCATGAGAATCGCAGTAGGGGACGAAGAGCTTGCCCTTCGGTTCGAGATCGAGCCAGCCCTTCTGGTGATCGAACAGCCACAGGCCGGCATCCTCGCCTTGCTTCTTGCGGGCCCAGGCAACAACGCCGTGTTTCGAGGTCGCCAGGGCGGTGTGGCTCCATTCGAAACGATAGGGCAGAGGAAGCGGTTCCAGCCGGAGCCAGTCCATGCGGGCGGGATCGTAGAGGTAACCACGCCCGGAAACCATGAGCTTCGAGATGGGATCGTAGGCGTAATGCTTGTAGTTGTGCGTGCTGACCCAGGGACGATTGAGCAGGGAGGAATCGAAGCCGCCGCCGCCGTTGGCGCCGTAGGGTTCATCGGCGTCGAAGCCTTCGGCCATACGTCCGGAGACGGGCGAGTAATGCGTGACGGTGCTGGCCGAGCGGACGCAATGCCCGCCTCCCCAGAGCAGGATTTGCTCGCGGTCGGGGTCCCAGATCGAGGTGCCCCAGTCGCGGCCGCGACAGCCCCGACACGGATTGCGAGGTGCGGCCGGCAGTTTCACCCAGCGATTCGCCGGCAGCTTGTCGAGGTCGTTGCCGCTGCCCCTCTCATCGATCTCGCAATACTCGGCGCGGAAGGGGCCCGTGCGATAGAGGCGTTGATCAGGTTTTGTGCCCAGCTTCGTTGTGCCGGCCGGGTCGCTCCGGGCAGGATCGATGGACAACGTCCAGGTCGCTGATTCCTTCCGGTCTCGGCCGGCGTGGGCGACCAGGTAGAGCGTGTCCTTGCTATCGGCTTCGAGAGCGGGCGGAGCAAACCACTGCGAAGCGTAACCTTCGAAATGCCCGACTGGCCCGGGAAGGACGTCCTGGCCCTTCATCGGTAATGGCCAGTCTCCGGCCAGATCCCACCGTTCCCGGGCCACGTCGTAGAGCCAGAGCTGGATCGGACCTACTGGCGTCCAGGGACGGGCGCCATAATCGGTGCTGTTCGATTGCACGTAGCCTTCGTAGAGAGCGACCTTGCCGGCCCGCGGCAAGTAAACGAGCGCATGCCCGGCCCGCGGACTCGGACTCCGCTCGGGTTTGGCTCTCCGCCAGGTTCTCTTCTCCAGGTCAAGCAGCCAGGTGTCGTTCATCAGGTAGTCTTCGTGGTCGCCGCCGAACAGGACGAAGACCTTGTTCTTCGCGTCATGAACGAGCGGCGCATTGCGGCGGGCACACGGAACCGGAAACTGAGCTTCGGCTTGCTCCTCGACCTTGCGCTGCAAGGCACGCACCGCTCTCAGGCTGGCGAGCGTCTTCCGCCCGGCGAGCAACTCGGCGACGTTGTCGAGGTCGGCAGTATGCTTCGCCAGGGCCGGTCTCTTCCGTAATGCCAGACACCGATCTTGCAGTGACTTGCGCTCGGTGTCGCTGCCGACCCCGACGGGATCGCGATACCAGGCCAGGCGGATCCTTCCGCCCAGATCGATCAACGCTTCATTTGCCGCGATCAGGGCCTGGTGTTCTTTCGCGACCCCGGGGTCCACTTCGAGTCGGCTCCACTTGCCGGTGTTCAGATCAAGGACGACCGTTCGCAGCCAGCCAAGGTTGTCGATCTTCTTGTCGGAGCCCACGACGACCAGGCGTTTGCCAGCGGGGTCGCAGGCAAGCGCTTGCCAGCTCAAACCGTCGAGTTCGGGGGCCGGCGGCAAGGTCTTCCACGTCTTATCCACGGTGTGAAACGCATACAGGATGCTGTCGCCCGACAAGCAATAGATCGTCTTCGAGCCCGGATCGTAGGCGGTCTGGTAATACGGATGGATTGGCTGCTTCTTGGTCGGGCCCACAGCGCTCACATCGGTCCACGTTTTCTTGACGGGATCGAAGGCCTGGATGAACGCTTTCTTGCCGGGGCCGACCAGATAGAGTTTGCCGAGATCCGGTACAGCCACCAGCATCGCGCCTTCGGAAGTGCCCGCATGGCCCGATTCGATCTTGCTCCATCCGGAGGTTGCCGTCGGCTCGGCGGCGCAGAGGAAGCCCGCGAACACGGAAATCAATGTGAAACAAGCTGCAATGCGCATGGCATCCTCAGTGGGAATGGGAATCATGGGGGTAAGTGCATTGTAGTTGAAGGAGGTTCTTACACCAGCCAACGGCACGAAGGCACCCTTATTGTCAATGTGGCATCCATTGGGCAATTGTTGCCACTTGCCGGGAATTGACCTTGGTCGGCGGCGTCGCGGTTGGCCCAGTCTATCGCGTTACGGAGTTGTTGATGACTAGGCCGGGACGAGCTGGTTCTGCTCGAAGCCGAGGAGTTCGGCGATGCGATTCACGGTGACGTCGGGGGGCGGGAATTCCTTGAGCACGTTGGGGTCGAGGGCGTAGTGGCCCTGCCGAGGGAACACGGTGGTGACGCGCTGGCCCCAGATCTTCTTGACGGCCGTGAGGATGCGCAGCTTGTCATCGATGAGCACGTAATGGCGGGCCGGATAGTGCTTCTCGACGTGTTCGAGCTCCTGTTCCTTGTGCACATAGATGAGGGCGCGGCCGCTGACGGCGTCGAGGATGCCGGCCCGCTCCACCTTGCGCGGCTGAAAGACCACATCACCATCGGAGAGGATGACGGTGCGGCCCCAGCGGCCCAGGTGTTCAATGACATCGAGAGCCTGCGGGTAAAGGCGGTTGGCGAACGGATAATCGACCAGAAACGAGGACATCAGAAGCAACTTGGGTTCGTGCGGATGTTCGAGGCGATAGCGCTGCAGGGCCCCCAGGTAGTCGACATAGCCCAGCTCGCTGCGGAGCTGTTCCAGGATGGCGAAGTAGCGTTCACCGCATTCCGGGCCGAAATCGCGCTCGAGCCGGGTGCGCAGATCAACCTGCACCCGGTCGTTGTCGAGCAGGGTGTTGTCCACGTCGAGGAGGAAGACAATGCCGTCAAACTGGCTCATGGCAGGCTCCTTGGTTGCGGGAGTCGGGCCGTTGCCACGATTTTACGGAATCCAGCGGTATTTAACCGCCCCGCGTTGCGGGGACTCAGAGAGAGTGCCCCGGAAGCAGCGTATCCACCGGGCACGCGGAGGTATTGCCAGCATCACTTGTGAAAGCTGGCCGGCAGGTAGAGGATCCAGACCGTGCCGTTGGCGTTGGCGGTGGCCAGGTGGCGGCCATCGGGAGCATAGGCCACATCATCGACGGGGCCGGGCAAGTCCCACGAACGTAACTCTTCGCCCGTGGGGATCCGGTGGAGGAAGAGCTTCTGCCTGGTTGCGACAGCGAGGGCGCGGCCGTGCGGCGCAAAGGACAGGCCGGTCACTTCGCGGTTCTGCCCCAGCAGGTCAAGCCGTTCGAGCTTGTCGGCGTCCCAGAGTTTAACGGAGCGATCGTCGCTGGCGCTGGCGAGCTGCTTGGCCTCGAAGTCGATGGCGAGGTGGCGGATGGGCCCCTTGTGGGCGGCGGTGTTGTTGCGATTGCCCGACTCGACATGCCAGGAGACGAGATTGCCTTTCTCGTCGCCGGCAAAGAGGGTGGAGCCGTCGGGGGCGAAGATCATGGAGAGGAAGGGCGGCCCGAGCCCGCTGAAAGTGCCGAGGAGCCGGCCCCCGAGCGGATCGCGCAGGGCCACGGTGCCATTCTTGAGGGCAATAGCCACCTTGTCGCCTGCGGCTGAAAGAGCCAGAGCGGTCACATCGCGCTCGCCGGCGCGCCAGGCCACTTTCTCCTGGAGCGCATCGGTCGTCCAGCAGGAGGCCGTGTCGTTGCCGAGGGCCGAGAGCAACGTGCCGTCGTTATTGAAGCGAAGCTGCGTGATGCCGTTGGCAGCCGTCTGGACGCGGCCGGCGGGCTTGCCCGTGGCGGCATCGTAGCACTGGATCTGCTTCCAGCCATCGCTGGTGGCGATGAGGTTGCCCTGCGGCGAGATGGTGACGAACGCCACGCGCGGCGAGGGCGTGGCGCCGGCGAACTTGCGCGCGTCGGTATCGATGAGGCGAAGGGTGCCGTCGTTGCCCGCGGTGAGGAGGCGTTTGCCCCCCGCGGCCAGCGTCATGCTGGTGATGCCGTACGGGTGGGCAAAGATCTCGCCCGTTTCTTTCTTGTCGTTGAGGTCCCACCAGCGGAGGTGGCCGTGTCCGTAGCCCGCCAGCAGAAAGCGGCCATCCTGAAAAGCCAGGGCGTTGACGCCGCCCGAGTGATCGCGTTTGAAGACGGCCAACTCCTTGCGGCTGCCCGTTTCATAGACGCGGATGGCGTCGCTGCCCGAGAGGGCCACACTCTTGCCATCCGGGGCGAAGGCCACGGCGCGAACGGGATGCGGGAAGCCTTCGAACTTGGACCTTTCCCCGGCGTCGGCAACCGACCAGCGGCGGGCTGTCTTGTCCTCGCTGCCCGAGAGGAGGTTCTTGCCCTCACGGCTGAAGGCGAGGGCGATGACCGGCCCGCCGTGCCCTTTGCAGACGCCGCGCTCCTTGCCGCCGTTGATTTCCCACAAGGTGATCTCGCCGTTCT
>JBFWSD010000139.1:0-9707 GCA_050248575.1 Gemmataceae bacterium | reverse complement strand
CGCCCACGATCAGCAAGCGGCCGCCCAGCAAGGTGGCCAGCCGCGGGCCCAATGCATTCAGCGCTACGTAATCGATCTTCGAGAGCCACGCCCATCGATTCGGCAACACGCGGTTGACAAGGAAATCAAAGCCACGCACGCGATGGATCTTGCCCAGAAAACGCCGCAGCAGGGCCAGATCTCTCTCCGTCAACTTGCGCTCGTCCGGCGTGATGTAGGGCCTGGCACGACCATAAATAAGCTTCCGCAGGGCGGGGTAGAGCATGCCGTTCACCAGTGCCGAGCGGCGCAGGCTTTCGAGGGCCGAGTGCGTGTAGACCTCGTTGATCACGGCGGCCGCACCCGGCTTGCTCACCCGTGACAGTTCCGCCAGCGCCGGCGGGATCTCGACGTGGTGCAGGATATCGCGGATCACAAGGGCATCGAAAAACCCGTCGGCATAGCGCAGCTGTTCGGCCGGCATGCAGGCAAAGTCGATCGACAGGTTCTCCCGCCGGGCAACCGCGCGGCCCACCTCGAGCACGTCCGCGCTCAGATCGAATGCGTGCACCTGGCAGCCCAGCCGGGCCAGCTGGAAAGCGTCGTCACCGAAGCCGCAGCCGACTACGAGCACACGCTTGCCCGGCAACTCCAGACGCAGCAGTTCGGTGAACATGGCCCATTGCTGGTTCCACCAGCGCCGCCTGTCTCGCCGCAACAACTCCCACGAGATGGAAGCATAGCGCTCGGCGTGGCGGGCCGCGTGCTCGCGGTGGTAGTCGACTTCGCGCTGCTGCCGTTCAGTGAGTTCGGGATTCTCGCCAGTCACAATGTTCTCGGTAGAAGTGCGACACGCATGTGCAACGCCCTGCAAGTCTTTCTCATGCTAGCGGACAGCTTCGTTGACGCAAGCGCATGGGTGGTGCCGCAAGAGGCGTGGTCACTGTGCTATACTGTGGACATGCTGGCCATGTTGCTGATCATCTTCGCGCTCGCCTGGGGCACGTTGTTCACCACGCGCTTCTGGGGCCGCGCCTCCTTTGCCGAGCGCATCGGCTTCGGGCTGCTGGCCGGTATCCTGGCGTTCTTGTGGCTGCCCTTCGTTTTTGCCTTGTTTCTCGGTCTCTATCTGGGCTCCGCGGCGGCCCTCGGGCTGCTCGTCGTTGCCACCGGCTTTGAGCTGACCATGAACAAGGAGGGCTGCCTCCTCCTTCGCGACGAAGCAGCAGCGTGGCTTGCGGCGCTTCATTCCGGCGGGACCGAACGCTGGCTCATCGTTTCCTGGCTCGCCTTCGGCCTGTTTGCGGGCTACCTCTG
The DNA here is from genome assembly GCA_050248575.1 of Gemmataceae bacterium. Classification (GTDB taxonomy): domain Bacteria; phylum Planctomycetota; class Planctomycetia; order Gemmatales; family Gemmataceae; genus JBFWSD01. The sequence continues at coordinate 8,411 of JBFWSD010000139.1, read as the reverse complement.
CTACAACCACTACTACATGCCAGGCGCAGACGGCCTCTACACCGCGGGCACCTGCTGGGGCGACGTCCCCATGCATACCTCGTTCGCGATGTCGTTCCTCTACCGCGACAACCTGCACCCGCCCGAGTATCCCTGCTTCGCCGGTTACCCGCTGGGCTATCCGTTCATTCCCGATTTCGCGACTGCCAGCCTGATGAGCCTGGGCTTGCCGCTGGCCGCGGCCTACTCGGCCACCACCTGGCTGCCGATGATGTCGTTCTTTCTGCTGCTTTACGCCGCGGGCCAGCGCTGGCTGGGCGCGGAAGCGGGCTGGGCCCCGCTCCTGTCCTTGCTTCTCTTTTTCCTGGCCGGCGGCCTCGGCTTCCTCATCTTCTTCGACAAGCTCTGGACGGGCAGCACCCTCGACTATGCCCTGCGCTTCAACTACTGCTACATCTTCGATCAGCAACTCTTGCTCGGCAATCCGATCGGCACCTTCCTGGCGCCGCGCTGTTCGGTATACGGCATGGCCATCGTGCTGGCGGCCGTCTTGCTCTTCGGCGGCCATCCCGACCAGCCCGTGGGTGCGAAACAGATGTGGGCCGCCGGCATCCTGGGCGGCACCTTGCCCATGATCCATTCCCATTCGTTCCTGGTGATGGGCTTCGTCGCTTGCTGGTACGCCTGGCTGGAGCGAAATGAGTGGCGGCGCTGGCTCTGGTTCTTCCTGGCCTTCACGGCGGTAGCCTTGCCGCAGGTGTTCTGGATCTGGCAGCACGTGCGCCGCTCCACGCCGTTCGTGTTCCCGATCGCGGGCTATCCCTATCCGGCCCTCAGCCTGGCCGAGATGAACTACTGGCTCTGGAACGGCGGGCTGCTCTTCGTGCTCTTGCCCGTGGCCTGGTGGCTGGCTCCTGGCGAGGCCCAGCTGCGCACCTTCCCATTTCTCATCCTGGCCGTGCTGGCCAACTTCGTCAGCTTCACGCCCAATCCGTTCGACAACCTCAAGTTCTACTACTACACGCAGATGATCGGCGCCACCCTGGTTGCTTATCTCTTGATGCGCTGGCGCGAACGGGGCCTGCCACGCTCGGTGCTGGCACTGTTGATCGTGATCCTGTGCTCGAGCGGGACGCTGTCGCTGGTCTACGAATGCCGCGACCGCACCCTGCACATGACCTACGAAGAAGTGGCGGTGTGCGACTACGTCAAGGAGCACACGTCGCCCGACGCGATCTTGCTGACGGCCAGCCCGCTCAATCATCCGGTGCCGGCGTTGACTGGCCGCCGCGTCCTGCTCGGGCAGAAAGTCTGGCTCTTCTGCCACGGCGTGCCCTACGAGCAGCGTGAGAAGGACATCGAGGCCATCTTCGCGGGCGACAAGTCGGCCGCCGAGTTGCTGGCCCGCTACCAGGTGGACCTGGTAGTGGTCGGCCCGCACGAACGGGAGCAATTCAAGGAACTGGATGAAGACGCGCTGGGCAAGCTCGCCGCCGAGAAAGTGACCATCGGCGGGCACACCCTCTATCGCATCGAGCAAGCGAAGAAATGACTACATCGTCACGTCCGAGACCGTGTCGAAATTGCTGATCTCGGTCTGCCGTGGGTGGATCTTGACCATGCGCACGGCGTTGCCGCGCTCGTTGTACTCGACGTGGGTCATGTAGTGGCGGATCAGGAAGACGCCGCGGCCGCAGTTGCGTTCCAGGTTCTCGGGAGCGGTGGGATCGGGCACCTCGCAAGGATCGAAGCCGGGCCCCTCATCTTCCACGTGCGCCTCGAAGCGCTCTTGCGTGACCTGGTAGGTGAAGCGCACCGACTTGCTGTCATCGAGGCCGTGGCCGTGCTTGATGGCGTTGGCAAACGCCTCTTCCAGGGCCAGGAAAATGCCGTGGATGGTGCGCTCGCAATACTCGTACTGCTTGAGCAACCCCTCGACATGGTCGAGGAAAACGCGGCCCTCGGTGAGTCTCGAAAACACATGGCAACGAACCGTCGTGGACAACATGCTGGCGCCTCTCATTCGTACGGGCGGGAGTGATTGCTGCCGAGAGGTGGGCGTTGCCCCTCTGTTCCACCAAACTCATCGTTTTCCCGGTGGCGGAGCGGACAGCAATCCCACCACAACAATACGTTGCGCCGGGCAGATCGTTCGGCAGTGCTCGAGGTTAGCGGGCGGCGTCGTCAACTCCGCTGCGCGGTTGCCGCGCCGGCCGTTTCCCCGGCGGCCTCTTCCAGGAGGGCCGCCGTCAGTGCGGGCACCGTCTCGAAGAGGTTGCCCACCACGGGAAAGACCCGCGGCCTGGGCTGACGCTGGTTCAACATCATCAGCGGGGCTTCCGGATCGCGATTGAAACAGAGAATGGTGGCACGCGGGCCGATGTAGTTCAGGTGCTGCGGCGCCCCCGAAACACCAATCGCCAGCAGGATTTGCGGATTGACGCTGGTGCCCGACTGGCCGATCTGACGATCGGCGGGCAAGAGGTGCAGCTCCTCGGTGACCTTGCGGGTGCCCCCCACGATCACGTTCTTGACGCCAAGCTGTTGCAGGGCCGAAACCAGCGGATCGATCACCGCCTCGTAGCCGTCGCGATTGCCGACGCCGAAACCGACGTCCACGATGAAGTCGGCATCAGCCAGGCGGACGAGGCCGGTGTCTTGCTTCAGCTCGTCGAGCAGGCGGCGGATGTCGGCCCGGCCCAGGAAGCGGTCGAGCCGCGGCGTCCAGCGCTGCACGCGGCCCAGGTTGCGGCCCTCCGGCGACCAGGTGTCTTCGATCTCGCACTCGGGGCTGAGCGTGATCCAGCGCCAGCCGTCCAGTTCGTCGGGCAGGTTCTGCTTCACGTGCAGCTTGTTCTTGACCCGGCTGGTTTCGAGGACGACGCGGCCCGTGAACTTGTCGCGGCTGACCCGGCGCACCCGCAGGGCCACCAGGTCGGTGTGATCGCGGCAAGCGAGGGCCGCAAACGCCCATTCCGTCCAGCCCTCGCCCACCAGCGTGTACGGGTCGGGCTCGACATTCCCGAGCCGGTTCTTGGGATCGGTCGGGCACAGCAGCGCCCAGCAATCAGCCAGCAGCCGGGCCCGGACTTCCTGGGCGGCGTCGTCGAGCGGGATGGCCAGGAGAACCACGTCCCCCCGGTGCCACTCGATCAGCTCGCCGAGCGCGCGGCGCTGGGCTTCTTCGCTCGGTCCGGCGACCAGCAGCACGGTGAGGGCCGAGGCCTGGCTGGACGCCACCAGCCGGCCCGCACGCACGACCGCGGCCGCGGTCGCGGGCAGCCGCCCATCCGACTCGCAGGCAATGACCGAGACAACGCGGCCCGCCAGCTCGGGCTGGGCCACATCTTCCAGCTTGACGGTGTCCGTCCCCTGCTCGAAGGGGAGCTGGGAAGAAACGTGTGCGCCGGACAGGCCAAGCTGCCCCAGCAGGCGACGCGCGGCCTCGCGCGGCGCCAGCGCCTGGGCCGCTTCCTCGGCCGGACCGCTGGCGGCCTGCGCCGCCGCCGATAGCTTGACGGCCCGCGCGGGCAGCTTGCGCGGCCAGCGCTGGATCTCCACCGCCCGCGCCAGTCCGTCCAGATATCCATCGATGGTGAACGGGCGCAGTTCCAGGCCGGGCAGGATGGTCACCGCCGCCGGCAAGGCACGCTGCCGCGGCTTGCTGCCGTCGTCGGCGTGCAGGCAGATCGCGCCTTCTTGCAGGGCAAGCGAAGCAGCACTGCCCGCGGCGGGCACACCGAGATACTGCGCCGTCAGCGTGGCCAGCAAGCTCTCCTCGTCGCCGGGCGCTGCGCCGCCAACGATCAAGTCGAAGGGCATGCTTGGCTTGAGCACGCTGGCCAGCGCCTGGGCCGCGCTATCGATGCTGACGTTTTCTTCGGGGGGCGCGAGCAGCCTCACCCGTTCGATGCCCAGGCTGAGCACGTCGCGGAGGACGCCCGTGGCGCCGCGCGGCCCGACGGCGGCCACCTCGATGGTGACGCGCTGGGGCAGCGAATCGCGCAGGTTGAGCGCCAGCTCCAGGGCGGCCCGGTCGCCGTCGCTGAGCGTGAGATGCGGCTCGAGCAGCCTGCCTTCGCGCAGGTGGAGATGCGGCATGGCGTAAGGCGCCGGGGCCAGGATGACCAGCAAGCGCAGGCCGGGCTCCGCGGCCCGCGTCGCCACCGGGGCCGCGCTCGGTCGGCCGCGCGGCGTGGTGCGGCGTCGTTCCAGTTCTGCCGCCGAGTTGCGGAAGAGCAGGTTGGCGGCCCGCACCTCGGGGGCGTAATGCCCGCGGCGCAGATGCGTGAGCTCTTCATCGAAGCGCTGGCTGCGATCGCGCACCTCGGCATAAGTTCGCTGAAGTGCGCGGCGGCCAATGTCGAAGGTACGCGGATCGAGCAACTGCGGGCTCGAATCGCTGGGCCCCTGCCCGCCGCCCTCACTCAAGGTGTCGCGATGCTCGTAGCGTTCCAGCCAGGCCAGCCGGGCCAGCACGCTGTCGGCACTTTTCAGCCAGGCGATCGCCTCGGAAAGCAGGAAGCAGTTGGCTTGCAGGCTGGGGTTCTGCCAGAGCTCGTCGCCGAAAAGGGCCAGGGCGGCGCTGGCCTGCTGGCGGACTCGTCCCTTGAGGGATTCCAGCTCGAGCACCTCGCGGGCCACGCCGGCGGGGCGTGCCTCGTCGGGCTTCTTGCCCTCGCCCACGAAGCTCGCCAGGTCTTTCAGGATGAAGAAACGCTGGATCTCGTTGGTGCCCTCGTAGATGTTGAGCACGCGGGCGTCGCGCTTGCGCTTCTCGACCAGGTGCCGCTGCGTCTGCCCGTCGAGATCGTGGATCTCTTCGGCCAGCTCGATGACATGGTGCAAGAGTTCGCTGCCCATCATCTTGGCGATGGCCGACTCGATGCGCACCGACTTGGTCTTCTTGTGTTCGAAGCGGCCCACGGTCTCGTAGGCGAGCGACTCGGTGATGAAGCGGGCTTCCTCCATCCGTTCCAGCCGCCAGGCGATCCAGTCGGGGATGTCGCCGTGTACGGTGCGCGCGTAGGTGCGGCTGAAATCGATCAGCCCCTTCATCTGCGCCATGGAAGACATGGCGATGCCGGCGCGGCCCACGTTGAGCGTTTCCAGAGCGTTGACCTGCCCGCGCCCTTCCAGACCGATCACGTTTTCGCGCGGCACGCGCACGCTCTGCAGGGAGAGCTCGTTGGTGGGGGAGCCGCACTGCCCCATCTTGTCCTCGTCCTTGCCGACGAGCATTCCTTCGGCGTGGCGGTCGACGATGAAGCCGGTCACCCCTTCGTCGGTCTTGGCATAGAGGCACATGATGCCGCACATGCGGCCGTTGGTGATCCACATCTTGGCGCCGGACAGCTCCCAGTAGTCGTAGACGAGCTGCCCGTCGCGTTCGCGGAGTTGGGCCACGTCGCTGAAATAAACGCGGCGGCTGCCATGCTGGTAGTAGCGCTGCTTGGCCGGATCGTCCGTCTCGTAGTCGTACTCGTCAAAATGGATGGCCCCGGGCTCGTGCTCTTGCGACCAGCGATAGAAGACGCCTCCTTCCGCGAACTCGAGCTTGCGGGCGTCGAGCAGGAAGCGCGGCTCCTTGCTGCCGTGGGGCACGAAATGCAAGACGCCGTCGGGTTCGGTTTCGACCGGGACAGAACGCAGCTTGGCCCGCGTGGCGACGCGGGCCGTATCCGAGCCCGCCGAGGGCTCGGTCAGGGCGAATGCGGAAATCTGCCCGCTGGCTACCCAGCGCAGGAAGAGATCGGCCGCCTCGAGCCGGCGGGCCAGCTCGTCCTTGAACTCGCCGGCGCGGACGAGCGCTTCCTTCCAGGCCAGCGCGGCCTTCTTGAGCTGGGCCTTCATCTCGGCGAGGTTGTAATCCAGTCCGGCGCGGCCCGCCTTGCCCCAGGCGGAGGCAAACTTGCCCGCCACCACGCGCAGCACCGCGCTCTTCAACACCTTCTCTTGCAGCAACTGATGCAGCTTGCGGTAGGCCGCCTCGATCCGTTTTCCATCGGGGGCTGCCCGTTCCAGCAGCGTGACCACGTCTTGCACCTGGTGCTCGACCGTGCGCTGGAGGGCGGCATCGCCAAGGAAAGCGTCGAGCTCCTTCTGTGCGCGGGGCAAGTCGTTCGCGCGGCCCAGCAATACGGGAGTCGAGCCCAGACTGGAATTCACCTGGATCGTCAACGACAGCGTGACGTCGGCGAGGCGATGCACGTTGGTGGTGAGCAGGTAGTATTCGGCCTTCGATTTCGCCTGGCCCCCCAGGTCTTTCGGGATCGGGTAGGCGAAGTAGCCATGCTTGCGGAGGAAGTCGAGGTCGGCATGGTCGGGCCGATGCTTGCGTTCGACGTAGCGTTCGTACTTCTCGTTGTTGCCCCGCGGCGGGCTGAAGTACGCCGTCAACGCCTCGCGCAGCTTGCTGTCCGCCGTCGCTAGCTCGGGATCCGTGACCAGCAACTCCGGCACAAAGCGGGGCTGCGCCAGCTCGACGGGCAGCCGCAAGAACTCGCCCGAGTCGTACTTCACCTCGGTATCGAGATAGGTGCGATAGACGGTAACCGCCGGACCGGCGGCCGGATCGACGAGGGGCCGCTCGTCGCGCGGCGGCAGCGGCTCGAGCCAGCGCTGCACGGCAGCGTCGAACTTCTCGAGCGACACCGCCACGTTCTCCAGCCACACACGCAGGAGGGCCGTCTCGATCTCGCCATCGAAGGCATGCTCGAAACGGGCATGAGTCCGGAACAAGAGCGCCTTGCAGGCCAGCAGGTGGGCATCTTGCCGGGCCAGGGCCTCGGCCGCCTCTACGGGCAGCTTGCCGTCAGTCAGCGTATCGCCGCGGCGTTCGACCGCCTGGTCGCAGACGCCGCGCAGCCTGGAACGCAGGTTGCGAATCTCATCCAGCTCGCCCTGCAAGGCCTTGCGCTGGGCCACTTGATCGAAGAGGGGCGTTTCGCCCGGTGCGCTGGCCAGCCGCGGCGCTTCCGGCTTCCAGGAGCGGAGCAGCGCCAGCCCGTGGCTGCGCAGGATCTCGCTGTTCGACAGGCCGAGAAATCGCCACGCCGCGGCGTCGCGATAATACTTCGAGAGGATGTCGTCTTCCGAATAGCCCGTGCCGCCAAAGACCTGGCCGGCGTTGTAAGCAAGGCTGCCCGGCGACGTGCCCAGCGCTTCGGCGGTCAACGCCTTCATCAGAAGCGCCCGCTCGCACGAGGTGGTCGACAGGTCGACGGGCGACAGCGCATGATCGAGCGTGTCGATCAGGTAACGGCGTGCCTCCATCTCGGCGATCATCTTCTTGATCGCGCCGAACTTGCCGATGGCATCGCGGGCTTCTTCATCGTGAAAGAGGCCGGGGAACTGCACGCGCGAGGAAGCATGATCGACGGCCCGGCGGCAGAGCTGGTCCGCCATGCCGGCGGCAATCGAGATCAGGTCGGCCGAGCTGAGCACGCCGAAGATGCGCCGCGTGCGCTCGTGATCCACGCCCACCTTGCTGGCGGGCAGGGCCGCGCCATCGAGCTCCACGCTGGCCAGCCCGGCGCCGCGCAGACCCAGCGTGGCCAGGTGCTCGATCTTCGCCCCGGCCGGATCGAGCAGCACGAGCTGATCGCGCACCAGCAACAAGAGTGACCTGGCTTGTCGCGCGGGAACGAAGAGTGCCTTGCCCTTCCAGCGATTCTCGGAAATGGCGACGGCATCGATGGCGGCATAAGCGGCCCACTCGCTGCCCGCGGCCCAGCGCCGGGCCGCTTCAACCAGCGGGCCCGACGTCGACGACAGCAGTGCCAGGTCGCGCGCCCAGAGATGCACGGCCACCCGGTAAGCGAGCGCCGGATCGCGGCGGCCCAGCTCGGCCAGCAGCTCCTTGCGCAGGGGCGGGTGCAGCGTCGCTTGCAGGTTGTTGCCATCCACCACCGGCACCGCGGCAATCAGCTCGCGCAGGAGCGCATCCTGCTCTTTCGTCAGCTCGTTGCCATGTTCGAGCTCGCGCCAGGCATTGGGCGCGAAGACTGCATCGAGACGGCCTTGCCAGTGGGCCAGTGATTGATGATTGCGCGCAGCCTGCTCGGCGCTCAGCCAGGGTGAGGAGAGCCGCTGGGATTCGCCGCGTCGCCGGGCTCCCAGCGTTTCGAGCAAGCGGCGCAGCCCGGTAATGTGATGTTGACGGAGTTGCCGCCCATCGCCCGCGGCCCAGGCATGGCGATGCACCCAGGTGCGGCGTGCCCGCTCTTCGGTGCGGGCCGCCAGCGTCTGCGCGGGCTCGAGTAACTGCTGATAGGCTTCGGCCAGGTTCGGACTGTCAGCCAGCTCGCTGCTCTTCAGCTCTTCCACGAACTTGAGGGCCAGTTGCTGGGCATAGCGGGCCAGCGTCTCCAGGTACTCGGCCCGGTCGCGATTGACGGTGCGCGGTTCCTCCGCCAGTGCCTCGTCGAACT
>JBFWSD010000138.1:0-9784 GCA_050248575.1 Gemmataceae bacterium | reverse complement strand
CCGATGAACTACGGGCAGAATGCGACGGCCAACTATTTCGGCCCGGTGATCAACATCCGGCGCGGCCCGACCATCAATCGGCAGTCGGACGGCATGCTCGGGCTGATCGGCGAAAAGCTCGAACATGCCATGGCCCCCGATACGCACGGCACTCCGGAAGAGCAAGCGCAACAGAGCCAGCACACCGCCGATAACGCCAAGTATCATTCCGACGAGGCCCATCGGCAGGCCGATCAGGCCGACAAGGATTCCACGGCCGCCGACAATCACGAACGAGAGGCCCAGGACGCGGTGACCGCCGCCGAACTGCGCGAGGCGAACGCCAAGCAGGCAGCACACGTTGCCGAGCGCCGGGCCGCCGCCGCTGAAAAAACGGCCGAAGAGGATCCCACTCCCAAGAACCGGCAAAAGGCAGCAGAAGCGCGCAAGGCCGCCACCGACGCCAAGGAACATGCCCAGTCCGAAGCGGACGCCGTGAAACATGCCAAAGAAAACGCCGATCAGGCCGCCAAGGACGCCCAGGCAGCCAAGGACAAGGCCGCGGCCGCCCGCAAGCACGCCGACGTGGCCAAGAAGAATTCCGACGAAGCTCGGAAGAAGGCCGACGACGACCGCACTCACGCCGACAATGTCAAGAAGGCCGACGAGGCTCAGAAGAAGGCCGACGAGGAACAGCAGAAGGCCGACGAGGCACAGAAGAAAGCTGACGAAGCTCAGAAGCACGCACAGGAAGCCAAGAAGGCCGAGGACAAGGCCCGCCAGGCTCACACCGACGCTGTCAATGAAAAGCCTTTTTCGCAGGCCAAGATCAACGAAGCCAGCAAGAAGCTCAACGAGGCCAAGGCCAAGTCTCAGGCGGCCGAGGACGAGGCCAACGAGGCACGCCGCTCAGCCAAGGCGGCCGCCGGCGAGGCCGACAAGGCGAAACAACAGGCCAGCGACGCCGCCAAGAAAACTCAGCGCGGCTCCGGCTCGGGCCACGGCACCAGTATCGACCCGGCCCCGAACCTCACCAGCGGCGCGCAAGCCAAGATCGATACCGCGGTCGGGGTCGTGGTGTTGCCCCTTTCCTATTTGCTCTGTGGCGTGGCCGCCATCACCGACCTGGCGCTCAAGACCCAGTACCAGCTGGACGCCAACAACTTCCCGGACGAGAAGTTCCTCAAATCCGAAGGTACCGACAAGACGGCCCAGCTCCTTTACGACCTGTCGAGCAAGACTTTCGTGCCCGTGCTGTCACAGGTGATCATTCAGCTGGAACAGACCGTGTTCTTGATCGATCAGTGCATTGGCTACGCCAAGGACATGATTCAGCTGGGACGTGCCCTGTCGGCCGCCCCCGAGAGCGTGCGTACGTTCAAGAATCGCGCCAAGATCATCGCCGAGATCATCATCAAGACCATTGAAATGGCGGGCCAGGTCATCACCATCGTCGGCCTGGTCAAGGAGCTCATCGAGGGCTTCGATCAACTGCATGAAGCCAATTTGACGTCCTACCTGAATGAGAGCGGCAGTTCGCAGAGCCAGAGCAGCGGCAGCGGCAGCCACTCCACAAGTGCCACGGCGGGCGCGGCGAACTGATCGGCATACATTGCGGAGTCGAGCATGAGCGAAGAGAATAGCGTTGTCGGTTCCTACAAGGTCGAAGCCAGCAAGAACGTGTCGATGGTGGCCCGCGGCGATACGCTGTCGATCCGTGCCATCAGCGAGACGGGCAACGTCCTGGTCGATGCCACCCAGACGGTTTCGATCATGGCCAACCCGGCCTTCGTGGCCATCGAGAGCGACGGGGTCTCGGGGAAGGCGGTGGTTTCCGCGGGCGAACTGGGCACGCTGATCCACTGTGTCGGCCCGCCGCTGGCCGGCGCCCAGATCCGCATGACGCCGGAGACCGTGAATATCACCTGCGGCGCGCCCGGCACCGGGGCCAGCATCTCCATGACCCCCGAGTCGATCACCTTCAAGGTGGGGGAGGTGACGATGAGCATCACGCCGGCGGGCATCACCGAAGACATCGCCGAGGTGACCCGCGAATCGACCCCCGAAGGGCACAACTTCACCGCGGGCGAGGCCGAGTTCAATCTCGGCGTCGAAGGCGAGGCCACGGAAGCCCCCACCAGCAGCGCGGAACTGGAAGGGGCCAGTATCCAGAACGAGACGGCGTCCACGCACACAGTGGATGCCGTCAAGAACGAGACCGCTGCCATGGAGATCACCGAGTAATCAGGATCCATGCCATGAATCGCAACGCCGAGAGTTTCTGTGCGGAAATGAGGCTCAAGCTGAGGCCGGAAGGGCGTGCGCTCTTGCGGCCCGGGCTGGATACGGTGGCTTACTTTGCTGAGTTGCTGCGGGCCGACAACCTCGCCGATGCGCGCCGCGTGCTGGCGCATGCCTTGCCCCGACGCCGCGCCCTCTGGTGGGGCTGCCTCTGTGCCTGGGAAGCGTATCGCCCCGAGCCGCCCCATGAAGTAGCGACCGTGCTTCACGCCGTGAGTGAATATGTAATCACAGCGGCTGACGAGCAGCGCCGCCGCTTGCGCGTGCTGGGAATGGCCGCGGGCCTGAACACGCTCGGCGGGCATTTGGCTCTCGCCGGCTTCTGCAGCGCGGGGAGCCTGAGCAAGCCCGGGCTGCCGGTCGTGACGGCGCCGGTGTTTGCCACCGGGCGGCTGGTGAGCGTGGCGGTGTATCTGGCCTCGGTGAAGCGAGACCCGGCCCGCTATCGCGACCGGCTCCGGCAGTTCCTTTCGGTGGGATTGGAAGTGGCCCGCGGCGAGAGTTTGTGGCCCGCGGTCGAAGAAGAACGGGTTGCGTCTGAATCGTCCACGCCCCCTGCGCGCGTGGTCGAACTGGTGGGCAGCATGTCTTGATTGGCAATGAGGTGTGAAGATGAATCCGGCAGCACTGAGCCCGGCAGCGGGCAGCAACGCCGCCGAGGTTTGCAAGAGGCTGCAACTGAGCGATGAGGCGCTGAAGCTCCTTCATGGCCCGCTACGGCTGTCGGAGTTCCAGGCCTTGTTGATCAGCAAGGAGATGTTCGCCGATGCAGTGCGGGTGACCGCGGCCTGCCTCGCGCCGCGCTTTGCTCTGTGGTGGGGCACGCTGTGTCTGTGGTCATTGAATAGCCCGGAGCCCGAGCCGGCGCAGTGGGCTGTCTTCCAGGCGGTCATCGCCTGGTTGAAGGAGCCAAGCGACGAACATCGCCGGGCCGCCGAAGCGGCGGGCCGGGCCGCTGGCCTGAACACGCCCGCGGGCAACCTGGGACTCGCCGTGTTCCTGAGCGAGGGCAGCCTGTCGCTGCCCAACCTTCCAGCCGTGGCGCCCGGGCCGTATCTTACACCGAAGACGGTGGGCGCCGCGCTCGTGCAGGCCAGTCAGAAGCTTGGCCCGGGCAAGTCCAAAGCGTGCCAGGCCCGGTTCCTGGGCGTGGCTCACGAAGTAGCCCGCGGCGAGCTGTCCTGGGAATCGTCAACCGCCTCCGGGAGCTGACGCACCCGGCGCGCCATGGTCGAGAGCGAGGGATGATCGATGCCGAACGCCGGGAATCTCTGGGATGAACTGCGGAAGTTCCAGGAGATGGTCAGCGCCATCCAGCAACGCGCCCCCAATCCGCGCGACAAGGAAGCGCTGGGCGAACTCCTCGAACACGTGAAGAAGAACCAGGCCCAGGTGGAGAACGATCTGCCCAAGCTGCTCGACCATCTCAGCGAGCAGGCCAAGACGTTCAAGGCCAAGGCCGAGTCTGCCCAGCAAGAACTGGCCAAGTCGATTCAGCAGGCGGAGGCGCTGCACCAGCAGGCGGCCCAGCGCGAGCAGCTGGCGAAGCTGCCCGCGGCCAAACCGGTCGTCGCCGCCATCGATCCTCACCTGGGCAAGAAACTCCAGGCCGAGTTGCTGGGCAAGTTCGATCAGCACGCGGGCAAGAAACCGGCCGCCGCCGGGGTCGAGCAACGCGAGGCCTGGCAAGACTGGTCGGGCTTCGAGTCGCAACGAGGCGATGCACGTCCCGGGCAGTTGCAGCCTCCCGCGGCGAAGTCGCCAGCGCCCGCGGCGGCGCCTCCCGCGCCGCCGCCAGCGCAGCATCCCGAGCCGATCGCGCCGCCGCCGGCGCAGCCCGCCGCGCAAGACTCGGGCAAGCTCGATGACGACGTCTGGCAAGGGTTGTCGCGATCGGATCAGTCGACGCCGCCATCCGGAGGGCGGCGTGCCAAGGACACCAAGCATCCGGGTTCGATCCCGCCCGCAAGAGCGGAAGAGGAGCCGCCCCCGCCACCGAAGCCACACGAACATCAGCCGCCCTCTCCGCCCGCCAGGCCCAAGTCCAAGCCCAAGAAATCCGAGAAGGATGACGATGACGACATCTGGAAAGGACTGTCGAGCCTGGAGGGCTGAGTCCGTCCCGTTCGAAGCGCAGTCCAGCCGCACCGCGCCGGGCCGCTGTGGGGCTGCTGCCCTCGTCATGGTCCTGCGCTCGCTTGGGCTGGAAGTGAGTCAGCGTGACATCCGGCAAGCACTCGAGGCCGAACGCACGGCTGGCGCACACACGCATCGGTTGGCCCAGGTGGCCCACAAGCACGGCTGTGCGGCTCTCATCGTGCAGGCACGCTGCCCGTGGCAACTGCTCGAGCGCTGCCAGCTTCCGTCGCTGCGCGTCATTCTCAATCACCGGCTCACTTTCTTTGCCAGCACAGGCCACTTTTCCGTGCTCGTGGGCATGGACTGCGATACAGTGATGGTTCACGATCCCGGACAGGGACCGTGGCGGCGCATTGGCCGCGACGAGCTCGAGCTGTTGTGGCGGCCCGAAGCGGGTGCCGGGCCAATCGCGGGTCAGGTGTTGCTCGCCCTGGGTCAGCCGACGGCTGCCAGCGTCAGTTGTGAGGAATGCGGTGTGGCCATTCCCGCGTCGCTTGTCTGCCCGGCCTGCGGGCAGCGCGTGGACTTGCAGCCCGCTGCGATCCTGGGGTGCATGAAACGCGACTGCCCGGAACGAGCCTGGGTCCGTATCTACTGTCCGGGTTGCGATACGGTGTGTGCCGAGTATTGAGATGTCAACGCGCTGCCCGCATTGCCAGAAGATGGTGGAGAGGCCCGAGAACGGAGCCTGTCCCCGCTGCGGCGCGGCCTGGCTGGACCAGACGGCGCCCGGCCCGCCGCAAACGAACGACGACATCCCCGAACGTGTGGGCCGCTATCAACTCACCAGCCGGATCGGCACGGGCGGTTTCGCCCTGGTCTATCGCGGTCGCGACACCGACCTGGGCCGCGTCGTGGCCATCAAGATCCTGCAGCCCAAGTTCATCTCCTCGCCGGAATCGCTCCGTTCGTTTCTGGAAGAGGCACGCATCCTGGCCAGCCTTGAGTATCCGGGCATCGTGCCGATTTACGACATCGGCACCAGCAGCGACGGGCTGCATTACCTCGTCACCAAGCTGATCGAAGGCAGCGATCTGCGCAGGCGGCTCGAGGCGGGCCGCCCGCCGCTGGCAGAAACGGTCGAGAGCATCGCACGCATCGCCGAGGCGTTGCACTATGCCCACGAGCATGGACTGGTGCATCGGGACGTGAAGCCGGCCAACATTCTCATCGACGCAGACGGCAGCCCGCTGCTGGGCGATTTCGGCCTGGCCTTGCGCGAGCAGGATTTCGGCAAAGGGCCCACCAACGTGGGCACGCCGCTGTACATGAGCCCGGAGCAGGCGCGGCGCGAAGCGCATCTGGTCGATGCCCGCACCGATATTTACAGCCTGGGCGTGGTCTTCTACGAGATGCTCACCGGGCGGCATCCGTTCCAGGGCAAGACGATTGCCGAGTTGCTCGATTTCATTTGCCACGGCGAGCCCGTGCCGCCGCGGCAGATCAACGCCGACATTCCCGATGAACTCGAGCGTATCTGGCGGCGGGCCACGGCGCGGCGCACCCTGGAACGGTACCCCACGGCGCGTGCCTTTGCCGAGGACTTGCGTCACTGGCAAGCGGGAGTGAAAGTCGCGTTGGCAGTTTCCGTGGAAGCGCCCGCCACCGCGGCCCCGGCCACGACGGGCTTGCGCTCGACAACGGCAAGATCCGAGGCCACGGGTCCGTTGCGCGAGAAACCGCAGGTGGTGCCGCGCGGGCTGCGTTCGTTCACACGCAAGGATGCCGCCTTCTTCCTGGAACTCTTGCCCGGGCCGCGCAACCGCGACGGGCTGCCCCTCTCCATCGAATTCTGGAAGCACCGCCTCGAGAGCACCGAGCCCGATGAGTCCGTCCGCATCGGTCTCGTCTACGGGCCGAGCGGCTGCGGCAAATCGTCGCTCTTGAAGGCAGGCCTGTTGCCGCGCCTGGCCGCGCATGTGGTCCCTCTGACCATCGAGGCGACGCCCGAGCAGACCGAAGAGCGGCTCTTGAAGGCGCTCTTGAAGTGTTGCCCGGAGATGCCGCCCGAGATCAGCTTGCTCGATGCCCTGTGCGCCGTCCGCCGCGGCGAGGCGCTGCCTGGCAAGAAGCTGGTGATCATCTTCGATCAGTTCGAGCAATGGTTGTCGGTGCCGCGGCCGCCGGAAGATGCGGCCCTCGTCGACGGGCTGCGGCAATGCGACGGGGCCCACCTGCAATGCTTGTTGATCGTGCGCGACGATTTCTGGCTGGCGGTCAGCCGTTTTCTGCGCGACCAGGACATCCGCAGCGTGGAAGGCGAGAACGCGACGCTGGTCGACCTGTTCGACACACGCCACGCGCGCAAGGTGCTGGGTGAGTTCGGCCGGGCCTTTGACAGGCTGCCCGCGAGCGACGCTGAACTGTCCGACTTGCAGGTGCAGTTCCTCGATCAGGCCGTCGATGGACTCGCCGACGACGGCAAGATCATCCCGGTTCGTCTCAGCCTGTTCGCCGAGATGGTCAAGAACAAGCCGTGGCTGCCCGAGACGCTGCAGAAGCTGGGGGGCGTGACCGGCACGGGTGTGGCGTTCCTCGAGGAAACGTTCAGCGCGGCAACGGCGCCGGCCGGTCATCGCCTGCATCAGGTGGCGGCGCGCGCTGTCTTGAAACTGCTGTTGCCCGAGGCGGGCATGAACCTCAAGGGACATCGCCGCGACCTCAACGAGTTGCTGGAAGCGAGCGGTTACCAGCAGCGGCCCAAGGAGTTCGAGGACCTGCTCTACATCCTGGACCAGGAACTCAGGTTGATCACGCCGGCGGACGACGAGCGCCTGGGTGGGAAGGATTCTCTGGGCCCCGGGGCAGGTTCAGCGCTCAAGGTCGGCCACCGTTCGGGGCAGTATCAGCTCACGCATGATTACCTGGTGCCCGCCCTGCGGGAATGGTTGACGCGCAAGCAACGGGAGACGCGGCGCGGCCGCGCCCTGCTCTTGCTGGCCGATCGCGCGGGCTGGTGGAACAGTCAGCCCGAGGCACGGCATCTGCCCAGCTTCCTCGAGTGGGCCAAGATCTGGCTGTACACGCCCAGCCGACAATGGACCGCCCCCGAACGGGCCATGATGCACGCCGCCGCCCAGCGCCACCTGCTCCGCAGCAGCGGCGTGCTGCTCTTCATGCTCCTCTGCTTCCTGGGCTGGCGGCAAATCGAGCGCCAGCAGGCCGCCAACCTGGCCGATCTTCATGCCAGCGATCAGGTTGCCGAACTCTGCAAGGCGCCCATTCGCAATGTCCCCGCGATCATCGCCGGACTCGAACAAGACTGGAGCATTGCGGAACCGCGCCTGCGGGCCGCCCTCGCCAGTCACGACCTCGGCCCCGACGAACGACGCAACGTGCGCCTGGCCCTGGTGCGCACTGATCCGAAGGTGGTCACGGACGTGAGCGACACCCTCTTGAACGCCCGCCCCGACGAGGTACTGGTGCTGCGCGAGAGTCTGCTGCCTTACGGCGCGGATCTGAGCGCGGGCTACTGGCAGATTGTCGCCGCCCGGGACACGCCGGCCAAGAAGCGCCTGTGCGCGGCCGGCGCCCTCGTCCTGTTCGAGCCCCAGTCGCCGCGCTGGTCCGACGTGGCCGATCTCCTTGCCGATGCGCTGCTTGCCCAGAACCCCCTCGAGCTGACTTCCTGGCTCGAAGTCTTTCGCGCCCAGCGCAAGGTTTTCCTCGAGCCGCTTGCCAAACTGTTCCATGCGCAAGAAGGGGACGAACGGCAGCACCGGTTGTCGGCGCTGTTGCTTTCCAATTATGCAGCCGACGATCCGGATTTCTTGACCGAGCTGATCCTGACGGCGCGGCCCGGGCAGTATCCCATTCTCTGGCCCGCCTTCGTCAAATACGGGCCGCAGCAAGTCGGCCGACTGATCGATGTACTCGATGATGGCGGCAGCGCCACCGCCACCGCGGTAGAACGCTCCTTGCTGGCTCACAAGCAAGCTCAAGCTGCCGTCGTACTCGTGCAACTCGGGCGGCAGGAACGGGTCTGGCCCTTGTTGCGGAGCCATCCCGATCCCACCGTTCGCTCGTGGTTGATCCATCTGCTGGCCGCTCTCAAGACCGATCCCAACTTGCTGGCCCGCCGCTGGCTGGAAGAGAGCGACGGCACGGCACGGAAGGCCCTCATTCTCAGTCTTGGCGAAGGCAATGCCGGGCTCTCCTCTGATCTCCGTGATCAGCTGACACAGGAGTGGCTCAAGCTTTATCGCGATGATGCCGACCCAGGCTTGCACGCGGCCATCCGCTGGACGCTCGGCCAGCACTGGCAGCGGGCCGCCGATCTGAAGTCCATCGATTCGGCCCTGGCGGGCAAACCGCGCGATAAACGCCAGTGGTTCGTCAACGGGCAGGGACAAACCTTCACCGTCATCCCCAAAGACGCACCGCTGCCCGCCAGTAAAGACCAGCCGATGCCGACCATCATCCCGCGTTCGTTTGCCTTCAGCGTCAACAACGTGACCGTCGCCGACTACGCCCGTTTTCAGAAAGAGCATCCGAACTACAGCTACCCTGATTTCCCCGAGCGCTACATCATGGGAGACGAAAGCGCGATGATGTGGCTAACCTGGTACGACGCGGCCGCCTATTGCCGCTGGCTGAGCGAGCAAGAGGGGCTGCCCGAGGACCAGATGTGTTATCCGCCGCTCGACCAGATCAAGCCCGGCATGAAGCTGCCGGCGAACTATCTACAGCGCACCGGCTATCGCATGCCGACTGCGGTGGAATGGCAGGTGGCAGCCCGGGCCGGCACCACCACGCCACGCTTCTTCGGCCTGGGCGATCCGCTTGTCAAGCAGTACGGCTGGTACGCCAACTTCTCCGACGCCCACGTGCATCCGGTCGGCATGCTGAAGCCGAACGAGCTGGGCGTATTCGACATCTACGGCAACGTGTGGGAATGGAGCATCGATCGCGCCTGGCGGCCGCCCGCCGCCAAGGATGTGGAAGATACCATGCTGGAAGTGCCGGGTGAACTTGCCCGCCTCATCTATGGGGGCTGTTTCGCCGACCAGGCGTTCCAACTGTCGTCGACGTCGTTTGTGCCGCGCAAGCCGGGCGAGTGTCACGTCTCCTACGGATTGCGGCTGGCGCGAACCATGCCCGCGAAATAGCCATCAGGGGCGGCCCAGCAAAGCGCAGGCTTCGTGCAAGCTATTGAGGAGCCGATCGGGGCGGGCCGCCTCGAGCACCTCCCGGCCGTGCGAGCCGGTGGCCACCACCCAGACCGGAACGCCCGCGCTGCGGGCCGTCTCGATGTCGATCGTCATGTCGCCAACATAGAGGGCTGCAGCCGGCGGCACGTCAAAATGCCGCAACGCCTCGAGCACCAGGTCGGGAGCGGGCTTGATCCGCTCCACATCTTCCGGCC
>JBFWSD010000137.1:0-9816 GCA_050248575.1 Gemmataceae bacterium | reverse complement strand
CTCGAGCGGGCCGGGCTGCCCGTCCATGCCGTCCAGCTCGTGGCCACCACCGATCGCCAGGCGGTCGGGCACTTGCTCCAGCTCGATCGCTACATCGACCTGGCCATCCCGCGCGGCGGCGAGGATCTGATTCGCCGCGTCACCGCCGAGGCCCGCATGCCGGTCCTCAAGCACTACAAGGGCAACTGCCACGTTTATGTGGATCGCGACGCCGACCTGGAGATGGCCGAGCGGATCATCGTCAATGCCAAGTGCCAGCGGCCCGGCGTATGCAATGCGGCCGAGAGCCTGCTGGTCCATCGCGACGTGGCCTCCGCATTCCTGCCCCGGGCCGCCGACCTGCTCAGACAGAAGGGAGTCGAACTGCGCGGCTGCGACACCACCCGCCGCCTCGTGCCCGACGCCCGCCCGGTCACCGAGGAAGACTATCACGCCGAGTTCCTCGAGCTGATCCTGGCCGTGCGCGTGGTCGACGATCTCGATCAAGCCATCGACCATATCAGTCGCTACGGTTCGCTCCATACCGAGACCATTGTGACCAGTGACTTGCGGGCCGCCCGGCGCTTCACCACCGCGGTCGACGCCTCGGCGGTGCTGGTCAATGCCAGCACGCGCTTCAACGACGGCTTCGAGCTGGGACTGGGCGCCGAGATCGGCATCAGCACCGACAAGTTACATGCCCGCGGCCCGTGTGGATTAGAAGAATTGACGACTTACAAGTACGTGGTATATGGTGAAGGCCAGATCCGTGAGTAACGGCGGGCCGAGACGGGTACCTGAGATGTAACACATGCTCCAGGCTCTGACGATCGCGGCGCTCGTGGTGACGTTCCTGATGGGAACGGCTTTCGTGCTTGGCCGCCATCTGCGCCGCCGCGCCGAACGCGACGAACTCTCTCCTGTCACCAAGCAGCACATCGAACTCTTCCAGGGCGCCCAGCTCAGCGAATCGGCCATCGAATCTTCCAAGCTGCGGCTGCGCACGCTCCTTGAACGCGGCGACGTCGACGCCGTGGAAGCCAGCCTGCGCCCAGGCACCTCCTTCGTGGTCCAGGTCCGCGCTCTTGCAGAAATCGGCACCGACGATGCGGGCCGCATCCTCGAACGCCAGCTGCAACGCCGCCTCACCGACGATCAGCTCGAACAATCGTGGTACTGGATCGACCTGGCTAACGGGCTACGCAGCCTGAATCGCGAACAGAGCTTGCCTCACTTGCTCCGCTGTGCCGAAAGCGCGGGCGATATCCCGCTCGGCCACTTTCTGGCCGCCGAGACCGTTTGCTTCCTCGGCTTCTCGGGCTACCTGCGGCAGCCAACCAGCCCGCTCGGGCGGGCGGCCCTGCGCGTTCTGCACCGCGTGCTCGAGGGACTGCGCTTCGGCGTCCAGCCCCACGTGGTCATCGAGGCCCGCCTGGGCGAAGCCGTCGAGAACTTGTGGGACAACTTGCCCGAAAAGGTCCAACCGCTCGTCGTGCGGATATTCCTGGAGGCGGCCCGTTTGCTCCGTCGCGCCCCGCACGTCGAGATAGCCCTGGTCGACGAAGGGGCCGAGAACGAAGCATTTCAATGGCAGATTTCGCGGATCGCTGCCCTCGAATCGGCGTTGCAAGAGTATGTGGATGAGGCGGCCCGGCCCCTGGCCGAGGACCTCTCCATTGCCCCGGTCGCCGAGCAGCGCGACATTCTCTATGCCCTGTCCGACCTGCGGGCCGATGCGGCCGAAGAGATCCTGCCCTTGCTGCGCGATCCGCATTTCCAGCACGTGGAGCTGGCCATCGAGACCTTGAACTGGTCGCGCGATCAGCGCGTGGGCCGCATCCTCCGCGACTGGACGGTGCAGTATGTGCCCATCCTGAAGCGGGCCCAGAAACGGCGCAAGGCCCGGGCCGCGCCGCGGCACACGCAGCCCCGCTTTCCGTATCAGGCCGTGCTGCGTGCCTTGCGGGGCCATCCGATGCGCGAGACCGAGCTGTTCTTGCTCCTGGCGGCCCGCGACTGGGATCCGACTTTCCGCGCCGCCGCCATTGGCAGCCTGGGCTGGTGGGAACCGATCCTGGGCAAGGAAGTCTACATGTCGCTGGAACAAGCCCGGCTCGATCCCAATGCGGAGGTGCGGCAAGCGGCCCGCTGTGCTCTGGGGCGGCTTGGCGAACGGCAGAGCCTCGACTGGTTCCGCCATTCTCTGTGCAGCGAGGACCCGCTTCGCGTTCACGAAGCCGTGCAGATCGTTGCCAACGAAGGACTCACCTTGCTCTGGCCCGACCTGGATCGGCTGGCCGATTCGGAAGACCTCGACGTGGCCTATCACGCCCGCGAGGCCCTCGAGCGCATGCAAGAGGATCTCAACCACCGCCTGCGGCAGAAGTGAACGCGCGGCAATCAATCATCCGCTGAGCTCAATCACTCATCCCAGTCCGCGGGCAGCACGTTTCCGTCGCCTGGCTCGATGGCCAGCTGCAGTGTCCTGGCTTTGATGTCCTTCGACACGGTGCGGACGCTGCCATCCATGATTGCGACCAGGTAGCGGCCCTCGCGCACGTAGAACTTGGGCACCGGCTTCTTCGGGTCGTAGTCGACGTCGGCGGGCTTGGTCCAGGGGATCGGCGCGGCGGCTTCCACGAGGCCGATCGTTTGGGTGAGGCCGTCGACGATGTCAGTGAACCTGCTGCCCAGGAGGGCCATGCCGTTGCCGTATTTGCCCGGTTTGCCCGGGTAGGCTGTCGACGGGCCGGTGATGACCGCATAACGAGTCATGCCTTCCTCGTCCCTCGTGCCGGGCGTCTTGTAGATGTCGGGCATGCTGGCCAGCAGCTTCTTGTTGTGTTCGCTGTCCCAGGGCTCATCGAGCTTGAACTGCTTGTAGAGCTTCTCGTGCTCGAGGTAGGGCAATAGCAACACCCGCCAGCTCAAGAGCGGCTTGCCTTGCTTGTCGCACAGGGCCGAGGGCGGAAACCCATCCCTGTCAGCGAAGTTGTGCATGCCCAGCATGAGCTGCCGCAGATGTTGGCTGCTCTCCGTGCGGGCGCTGGCTTGCTGCAGCCCGTCGAGCACTTCCCTGTCGACCTTGATCTGGATCGGCGAGGCGACATGCAGCTCCAAGTTGGCGCCATTCTGTTTGATGGCCGATTGCTTCAGGCTCGTCAGCGCTTGTTCCAGCGGCCTGCCGAAGAGGGGCACTGACACGCTGCGGAGCTGCCCCTTCAGGACGGTGACCTGGGCCAGGGCCAGCTGGTACGCCGTGCGGGCAGACATCTGCGCCTTGCGGGCACTGGTTTCATTCTGAAAGCGAATCTCCATGTCGAGCTTCCAGGGAGCATCGACGTCGAGCGTGACCGTGATCAACTTGGCCTCGAGGAGCGGCTTGAAGTCCTCGGGCAGCCCGGGCAGCCCTTTCGCGCCCAGGCGGGCCACATCGAAGGCAGCGCTGATCGGATGCTTGCCCGCTTCCTCAAAGGTGCCCGACAGCCCGCCCAGTGTTTTCGGGTTGCGTTCGAGATATTTCTTGAGCGGGCCAGCAGGACCGGCCACGAACGACTTGTCGTCGAAGAAGTGAAGCGCCGGCACGTCGGGGCCGTCTGAATCCACCGTTGCTTCAACCTTGCCGTTGCTGTTGAAGGCGGCCGACCTGATGGTGCCGACGAAGTACTCCTTGTTGTTGGCCGTCTTCTTCTTGATGTCGCCGGCCATGTTCTTGCGAATCGTCTCTTGATTGACCTTCTTGCTGGCGAGGAGATAAAGCAGCGGCTCGTGTTCGAGGTCCATGACGATCACGCCGGCATATTCGATGGCCAGCGGGCTGACGCCCATCTCTTCTTCGAACTTCGCCCGGTCCTTGTCGGAGATGGCGTTCCAGAATTTCAAGATCTCCCGGCCCGACGGGCTCTTCCACAGTTCCCCGTTCTTGAAGGCAACGTAGCCCAGCGCATCGCCCGGGATCAACGATGGCAGCAAGGGGGACTCGGGCACCAGGGGCACGAAGGCTGCGCTCTCTTCGCGCTGAACAGCCAGGCCCAGCGCGAGGGCCGCCAGGATGGCAACCACCATCGTCAACCTGGAGAACAGGCTTCTCTTCTTCATGGACGACTCCTGGTGAATTCTCGGATCTGTGTTGTTTGCCCTGTCCGGCTAGATTAGCACATCCGGGCGGGAGGGTCGCGTCTTTCCCAGCCCGCGCCGAACCTGCACGCTGCGGTCTCGACCGCCGCTCTTGACCACGGATTGCACGCAGGGTATCTCGTCGCACCGTATGGACGGGCAGAAGCAAACAATCTGGTGGCGGCTGCGCCTGACCAAGTTGCGCGTGGTGATCTATCTCTTCCTGGCGCTCCTGGTCCTGGAAGTGGCCATCCGCGCTCAGCGCGACGTCTGGCGCTCTTACGAACCGATCTACTATCGCGACCGGCTGGAGGCAGCGTGCCGTCAGCCCCTCGACGCGGTCTTTGTCGGCGCCTCGCCCGTCATGTCGGGCATCGAGACCGATATCCTCTCGGGCTTTCACTACCAGGGCAAGACATGCTCTCGCGTGTTCAATCTGGGGCTGCCACTGGCAACCACGCCGGACGTGTTTCATGTTGTGGAACACGTGCTGGCAAAGAAGCCGGCCCTGATTGTCTACGGCATCACTCCGGCCGACGTGAACTCGAGCCGCCGCGTGCCCGAAGGGGTCCACTACCTGATCGACACGAGCGACGTTCCCCGCGCGGTTTGCTATTTTCCGCGCCGCGCTCCGTGGTTGCTGGGCCGCTTTGCCGGCGGCGCCGTGCGCACCTGGTGGGCGCTCTACGACAACCGGGAAGGCATCCGCCGCTGGCTTGCGGAATGCTTCGATGGTGTTTGCCCGGGCGTTTGCAGCGATGCCGCGCAGGAAGCCCGTAACGGGCAGGCCACCTACCTGTGTCTTCAGCGGCCCCGCGGGCTGGAACCTACTTATCCAGTGCCGCCCAGACTGCGCTACTCGCACCTGAAGGCGACCGGCCAGGCCACCGACTATTTTCCGTTCCTCGACAACTTCGAGATCACGGGCTACTTGCCCTATCTCGACGGCATCATCGATCAATGTGCCGAAGCCGGCGTGCCCCTCGTGCTGGTACGTTTCCCCGGTACTGAGGACCTGGAAAACAGGGTGCACCGGAGCGAATTTGCCCAGTTCGACTTGCTGCTGGACAAGCTCGAGGCCGAGGGCCGCGTCCGCATCCTGACGCCCACACGCGAGGAAATCGGCCTCACCGACGCCGACTTCACCGATCTCATTCACCTCAACGCCGACGGCTCGCGCAAGTTCTCGATCTGGCTGCACGATGCCTTGAATGAAGATGACGCGGTGGCTCGGTGACGCTTTTCGGTCCAGGACTCGAGCCCAGTCATCTCGCGGAGTGATCTTTCATGAGTTTTGCCAGCCTGACTTTCATTGGCTTCCTGGCCGTTGTGCTGCTGATCTACCATCTCTTGCGGCGGCGCGAGCACAAGTACACCTTCCTGTTGCTGGCGAGCTGGTTCTTCTACGCGTCGTGGAGCCCGCCGCTGCTGGCCCTCTTGCTCTTCATCACCGGGCTGAACTTCTACGCGGGCGCGCGCATTGAACAGAGTACCTCGCCGCGGGCACGCAAGGCGTGGCTGTGGACAGCCATCGTCATCGATCTCTGCCTGCTCAGCTTCTTCAAGTACGCCGGGTTCCTGGTGCAGAATTCGCTGTCCGTGGCCCATTGGCTGGGCTGGTCGATGAGCGACTTCACGGTCAGCATCGTGCTGCCCCTCGGCATCAGCTTCTATACGTTCCAGGCGATTTCCTACACGGTGGACGTCTATCGCGGCGACATCAAGGCGGTGGGCAGCTTCCGCGACTTTGCCCTGTTCCTGTCATTCTTTCCGCAGTTGATTGCCGGGCCGATCGTGCGGGCCAGCGAGTTCTTGCCCCAGCTCGAGACGCCGCCGCGCGTCACTGCTCAGCACGTGGTCGACGGGCTGCACTGGATCGTGCTCGGCTTCTTCAAGAAAGTCTTCCTGGCCGATCAACTCGCGATCTTCGTCGACATGGTGTTTGCCGATCCGGGCTCGTTCGATGCGGCCACCCTGCGCTGGGCGATTGTGGCCTATGCGGCCCAGATCTATTGCGACTTCTCCGGCTACAGCGACATCGCCATCGGCTGCGGCAAGTGGCTTGGCTTCGAGCTGCCCATCAACTTCCGGTTTCCGTATCTTTCGGCCAGCATCACCGAGTTCTGGCAGCGCTGGCACATCACGCTCGGCAGCTGGCTGCGCGATTACCTCTACATCCCGCTGGGCGGCAGCCGCCGCGGGCAGTTTCGCACCTACTTCAACCTGATGCTCACGTTCCTCCTGTGCGGCTTCTGGCACGGGGCAAGCTGGACCTACGCGATCTGGGGCGCCTACAACGGGCTGATGCTCTGTGTCCACCGCGTCTTTCGCCTCAGCGTCGACGGCATTGGCTGGCTGGATCGCGTGCGGGCCAGCTTCGCCTATCGCCTCGGGGCCATCTTCGTCACCTTCCTCTTCTATGGCGTTGGCCTCGTCTGCGTCCGCTCCATGAGCTGGCCCGATGCCTGGCTGGTCGGGCGGACCTGGTTGGGATTCGAGGCGGGCCTGACCGGCCGCTTCTTCCTGCCCTACTGGGTGCCCATGTTGCTGCTGCTGGTGCTGGCCGGGCACCTGTTCAGCGGCCTGCGTGCCGAAGGCTGCCGTTTGCTGGGCATGCCGCCCCTGGTGCGTGCTGCCTGCTACACGGTGGCGATCGTGTTGCTGGTCGTGTTTGCCCCCACCAAGAACGTGCCGTTCATTTACTTCCAGTTCTGAAAGATGATTGGTGTGGCGATTCGACCCAGGGGCCGCCGCCCCTGGGCCGGGACCTGTCGTGTTTCATGTCCGAACCTCGAGACCGGCCGCAGTCTCCGTGAAATGACGTGCGCTTCCGATTGTTGCCCGGTCGCTATAATCGATAGCTGTACCCGTGTTGCGATCTCTATCAGGAAATGACATGACCACATTGCGGCGGACCCATACTTGCGGCGAGCTCCGCGAAGAGCACCTTGGCCAGACCGTGATCCTCAACGGCTGGGTCAACACCTACCGGGCCTACAACGATCAGATTTTCGTCGACTTGCGCGACCGCTACGGGCTGACGCAGGCCGTCTTCGAAGCCGAAGGCAACGCCGATCTCTTCAAGGCCGCGGGCGAAGTCCGTAGCGAGTGGGTGCTGGCAGTGAAGGGGACCGTCCGGAAACGCTTGCCCGGCAAGACCAACAGCAAGCTCTCGACAGGCGCCGTCGAGGTGCTCGTCAGCGAGCTGCATGTCCTCAACCAGTGTCCGAACCCGCCCTTCGAGGTCATGTCCATCCCGCAAGAAGGCCAGTCCTTTTCTGACCCGGAACTGGCCAACGAAGACCTGCGCCTGAAACATCGCTTTCTCGATCTGCGCCGGCCCGGGCTGCAACGCACGCTGGCCATGCGCCATCGCATGAACAAGGTCATCCGCGATTACCTCGACGATCAGGGCTTCCTGGAAATCGAGACGCCGCTCCTGGGGCGCAGCACGCCGGAAGGGGCGCGCGATTATCTGGTTCCCAGCCGCGTCTTTCCGGGGGAGTGGTATGCGCTGCCCCAGTCGCCGCAGATTTACAAGCAACTGATGATGGTCGCGGGCTACGACAAGTACTTCCAGATTGCCCGCTGCCTGCGCGACGAGGACCTGCGCGCCGACCGTCAGCCCGAGTTCACCCAGCTCGACCTGGAGATGTCGTTCGTGGAGATGGACAACATCTTTTCGGTCATCGAAGGGCTGGTGGCCAGCATGTTCCAGCGCTGTGTGGGGGTGACGATCCCGTTGCCCATGGCCCGGCTGCGCTACGAAGACGTGATGCTCAAGTACGGCAGCGACAAGCCCGACCTGCGCTTTGGCCTGGAGATTGTCGAGTTGAGCGAGGCCGTGGCCGATAGCGAATTCCGCGTCTTCAAAGAGACTCTGGCTGCCGGCGGCAAGGTCCGCGGCTTCAACGCCAAGGGAGCTGCCACTCTCACGCGCAAACAGCTTGATGACCTCACCCCGTTCGTGCAGCCCTACGGCGCCAAGGGCGCAGCCTGGATCAAGGTGGAGGCGGACAAGTTCACCTCCCCCATCGAAAAGTTTCTGCCCCAGCCCGTGCAGCAGCGGCTGCGCGAAGCGCTCAAGGCGGAAGCGGGCGACCTGCTCGTCCTGGTGGCCGACAAGGTGGACGTCGTGTGCCAGGCGCTCGGCAACCTGCGCCTGCACCTGTCCAGCCTGCTCAAGCTCGTCGACCCGGCCAAGCCCGACTTCCGCTTCGCCTGGGTGATCGACTTCCCGTCGTTCATCTGGGACGATGAGGAGAAACGCTGGGCCGCCAACCATCACCCGTTCACGTCCCCTATGGACGAGGACCTGCCCTTGCTGGAAAGCGAGCAAGGCAAAGTCCGCGCCAAGGCTTACGACCTGGTCTTGAACGGCTACGAGGTCGGCGGCGGCTCGATTCGTATCCACAATCCCGACGTGCAGGCCCGCCTGTTCAAGGCGCTGGGCATGACCGATGAGCAGGCCCGGCAGCGCTTCGGCTTTCTGCTCGACGCGCTCAAGTACGGTGCACCGCCCCACGGCGGCATCGCGCTCGGACTGGACCGCTTCTGCATGCTGCTCTCGGGCACGACCAACATCCGTGACGTGATTGCTTTCCCGAAGAACCAGAAGGCGCGCGACCTGATGACCGGCGCCCCGGCCCCGGTGGACAAGAAACAGCTCAAGGAACTGGGCCTGTAAATCCACTCAATCCATCGCACGCGTGTAACGCAGGCACGTTCTTGGCTAGCAAGGAGGGCAGCCATGAACGCGCCTGTTCGAATCGCCATCGTCTGGATGTTGTTTGGCGCCGTCTCCGCCCAGGCGGCCGACCTGGCCGGGGTCGATCGGGCCATCGCCAAGGAGCCTGGCTACCAGGGCAAGCCCAGATATTGCCTGGTGGTCTTTGGCCCGGAAGCGGAGTTTCGCGCCTGGCTGGTGCTCGACGGCAACGTGCTTTATGTGGACCGCAACGGCAACGGCGACTTGACGGAAGCCAACGAGCGCGTTGCCCCTTACTACAATCGCAACGGTCACTTTGGTTTTCGGCCCGGGGAGCTGGGCACAGCCGACGGCCCGAAGTACAACCTGTCACAGGTTCGGATGGAGGAAGATGGCTGTGACATGTGTGTGAGCCTGAAGTCGCGCAACTACGCCTGGGCCGGCTTCGACGGCCCAGGCAGGCTGCGTTTTGCCGCTAGCCCGCAGCAAGCTCCGATCGTTCACTTCTTTGGGCCCTTGACGTTACATCGCTTCGAGCCGCAGCCCGGTTCGGTGTCGCCACATATCCAGGCCGGGCCGCTCGTACGCGGCGAATTGAACCACCTCGGTTTCAGTCTGGGCACGCGCGGCCAGGGCAGCGGCGCCTTCGCCAAGTTCGGCGTCGCCGGCGGCGCCGAAGCCGAGATCCGCTTCAAGAATGGCCTGTCCATCACGATTCGCCTCAAGCCCGACGAGTGAAGCTGCTGCCCTACTTACTCGGGCTCGGTGCGAGTCCCCAGCAATATCGAAGATGGCACGGCCACCGTCATCGTCACCGCGACTGCCGGCAAAGAGGTGGTGACCCCCTTGCGGCTCGAGATCCCGATTGTTGCCAAACCAGAAACCAGAAACTAAAAACCAGAAACTAGAAACCAGAGAGATGTATCTAGTTTCAGGTCTCTAGTTTTCTTCAGGGCACGCGCAGCTTGGGATCGCCAGTGAGGGCAGCGTCGATGGGAACGAGCTGGAAGGAG